>DASQXC010000482.1:0-2851 GCA_035639935.1 Terriglobales bacterium | reverse complement strand
CCCACATTGGGCATTGGATGGTTAGGAGGTGCTCACGGCGGCAGCCGTCGCTCTGGGCAGACTCACGGTGAAAGTCGAACCGTGGCCCAATACACTCTCGGCGCGGATACTGCCACCGTGCCGGCGAACGATATGCTTGGCGATGGCCAATCCCAAACCGGTACCGCCGGACTCTCGCGAGCGCGCCTTATCCACGCGGTAGAAGCGCTCGAACAGGCGCGGCAAATGCTCGGAGGCGATCCCCGGACCATAGTCGCGCACGTAGAATTCCACCCGCTCCCCGGCGTCGCGCGTGCCCAGAACGATTTTGTGACCTGAACCGCCGTACTTCAGCGCGTTGTCCAGCAGGTTGGAAAACAGCTGGTGAATCGCAGCGGCGTCGGCCTCGACTGTGCGGAAAGCAGCGGACTCGACCACCAGCTCGACGCCGCGTGCCTTCGCCATCTCGCGAAAGCTTTGGGCCGCATCCTCCAGCAACTCGGAGGGAGGCACCGGGCGAAAGTTGAACTCGACTTCTCCCGATTCCACTCGCGCCAGGGTGAGCAAGTCCTCAGTCAGCGCGGCCATCCGCGCAGCGTTCTTACGGATGATTTCCAGGAATTCGCGTTGCGATGCCTGCCCGGCAGGAGAATCCAGCAGGGTTTCCGCATATCCCTGGATGGAGGTCAGAGGGGTGCGCAGCTCATGTGAGACGTTGGCCACGAAGTCGCGCCGCGTCTTCTCGACCCGTTCGATCTCGGTGACGTCATGGAGCACGGCTACCGCGCCGAGACCGGGCATTGGTGCGGCGGTGATCTCGTAGAACCGTCCTGGGACTATAGAAGTCGCGCGCACCGTATGCACCCGATGCGCCAGTGCTTCTTCTATCGCACGCAGGAAATCGGGGTCACGGATGGTCTCCACCACCGGGGCTCCCAGTCGGATGCTGCCCGGCGCCAGCCGCGACATCACACCGTTCGCCCATTGCACCCGCCGGTCTGCGGAAACTGCGATGACCGCCTCTTGCATGCTGTTGAGCAGTGTCTCCAGTTGCTGCTGGCTGGTGCGAAGCTCCTCGAAGCTTTGCTGCAGTTTGTGTGCGGTGGCATCCAGCGCGGCAGCGACGTGGCCGATCTCATCCATCGAAGTCTCGGCGATTCGTGCGGTCAAGTCTCCACCGGCCACGCGGTCCGCGAATTGAACGATGCGCCCCAAGCGACGCGAAACTGCCTCGGCTACAACAGCGGAGAAAACGGTTGCCAGCCCAAGCCCCACGAGCGAAGCATAGAGCAGGTGCAGCCGCACACGGCGCGTCATCGCGCGGATGGACGACAGCGGATAGGCCAGCCGCACCGCTCCGCCTGAAACCGGCGCCGCCACGTAGAGGAAGGGAATGCCGACAGTGTGACTTACACGCGTGGCGCTGCCTATGCTGCCGTGCAGCGCGAACATGAATTCCGGCCGATTGGCGTGGTTCTCCATCTCCGCCGGATTCGCCCGCGTATCCGCCAGCACGCGCCCCTGCGCGTCAATGATGGTGGCACGGGCGTCAGCCGAGTTCGAGACCTCGTTGGCGATCTGCTGCAAGCTGCGCCGGTCCCCCTCCTGCTCCACCGTCTGGCCGAACATGACCGCCTTCTGCACCAGTGCGGTTCTGATTTCGTTGTAGAGAGATTCTTCCCAAGCTTTGCGCACGCTGAAATCCAATGTCAGCGTAGCAACTGCGATCACGACTACAAACGCAGCCAGAAGCTTGAAGAAAATTCGGTGTTTCATTTCGGCCCCTCAAATCTATAGCCGATGCCGCGCACCGTCTTCAGGTACTGGGGCGCTTCGGGATCGCGCTCGATCTTTTCACGGATACGTCGCACGTACACATCGACGGATCGCGGCGTCACAAACGCCGTATCGCGCCATACGGCATCGAGCAGTTGGTCCCGCGTGAATACGCGCCCGGCATGACGGGCCAAGTATTCAAGGAGGCGAAATTCCGTGGCCGTCGTCGCGACATTCTTGCCACGCACGCTCAGGATCATCGCCCCCGTGTCAATGCGGACCTCGCCAAGCTCGTGGACCATGGGCGCGAGTGGCTTGTCGAAGCGCCGCAACACAGCCTTGACCCGCGCCACTAGTTCGCGCGGGCTGAAGGGCTTGCAGATGTAGTCGTCGGCCCCCAGTTCGAGGCCAAGCACGCGGTCGGCTTCGCTGGTTCTGGCAGTCAGGAAAATAACGGGCGTAGCGGCAAGTGCTTCCGAACTTCGGATCTGCTCGCATAATTTCAGGCCATCGCCTCCAGGCACCATGACATCCAGCAGGAACAACGCAGGCCGGCTCTTCTGCGCTTCCGCCAGAACACCGGGAATGATGGAAAAGCTACGAACGCCATAGCCTGCGGCCTCCAGGTGATGCCGCACCAGGCGGGCGATGTCGCCATCGTCCTCCACGACGAAGATCTGCTGTTTCATGCAGGGCCATTGTAGCGAAACCGGATCAGCGGCCTGTCCCGTTGTGCGACGCCGTCTCGACGGTGTGTACGTCCCCGCAGCCAACAGCCCTAGCCGACAGGCGGTGCAGTGATCGGTGCATCAGGGCTGCGCTCTACGCAAGGACCGGCACTTCACCTTGGCTGAGCACAACCTTGGAGGGGACGTAATGGGTGCGCCAACGGGGGCTGGCGCAGAGTACATAGAAATCAAGCGGAGGCGAAGTCGTGTGCTATATTCGCCGGTATTTCGTACGCTTTTGGACGCTCGGTCGGTGCGGGACACGGGCCGCTGGCAAGACAATGGCGGGGTACGGTCCACTGTCGCGAGCTTCCCGTACAGCCCTCTCGTCAAACAGCTAGGCCACCGATCTGGCAATTGGCTGACTC
>DASQXC010000481.1:0-5293 GCA_035639935.1 Terriglobales bacterium | reverse complement strand
GGCGCGTACCTCATGCATCACGGCCTGGAACTTGGGCTGAGCGGCGATTACGACAGCACTCTGGTCGTGCTCGAGCAGCTCCCGCAGTCCGACGCACGCAAGTAGTTCGGCCAGTTAGAAGTTCATGATCCCGGGAATCTTTCCCAGCGTGTTCGGACTGGTCAGCGACAGGACCCTGTATCAGCGCTCGCTGGGGATCAACGTCAACTTGGAATGGGGGGTGATAATGCTGGCTTTTGGCGTGGTCATGGTCCTGCTGGGCCGCCGCTCGCTCTCCGCGGACCTTGGCTTGCGCGATTCAAGGCAGTGAGCCACCCTCGACACGCTACCGCTAACCATGCTGTCCACTGGACCGCAAATGAGGGCTCATTGCGGACGATTTTTATCCTTTCCAAGTTTTATCTTTTCCAAGCGGTGAACCTGGCCAAGTCGGCGGAGTGAGCGCGGGCTGGCCACGATATTCAACGTTGTCCGAGGAATCGCGCGTGGCGGGATTTGAACTGAAAGAGCAGCCCCATCGCCGCTTCAATCCACTGACTCATGAATGGATTCTCGTCTCTCCGCATCGCACGCAGCGTCCGTGGCTTGGACAATTGGAGAAGCTGCCGGTCGAGAGGCCACCCGCCTACGATCCTGCCTGCTACATGTGTCCCGGCAATGTTCGCGCCACGGGCGAGCGCAATCCGCAGTACGACGGCACATTTGTTTTCGACAATGATTACGCCGCGCTCTTGCCGGACACCCCGGCCGGCGGAATCGATCAAGGCGGACTGATCGTCGCCCGCAGCGAACGCGGGATCTGCCGAGTGGTCTGCTTCTCGCCGCGTCACGACCTGACGATCAGCACTATGACCCGGCAGCAGCTCCGGCGAGTGGTGGACATCTGGTCAGAGCAGTGCGAATACCTGGGCCGGCGTTCGCTCATTCGTTACGTGCAGATTTTCGAAAACCGCGGCGCAATGATGGGCGCCAGTAATCCGCATCCGCATTGCCAAATATGGGCGAACGAAAGCCTGCCCAATGTGCCGGCTAGAGAGCAACAGGCACTCAGCCGCTACGAAACTTCACATCATTCGTGCATGTTATGTGACTATCTAAAGCTTGAGCGCATGGGTGGAGAGCGCCTCGTATTCGAGAACGAAAATTTTGCTGCGCTAGTGCCCTTCTGGGCGGTATGGCCGTTCGAAACTATCCTGCTGGCGCGCCGCCACGCGGGAGCTTTAGCCGACCTGTCAGATGACGAACGCAACGCGCTGGCTGACGCCCTCAACCGCATCACCGCGCGTTACGACAACGTCTTCGGCGTGCCGTTCCCTTATTCGATGGGCTTTCACCAGCAGCCCACCGACGGCGCGCCACATCGGGAGTGGCACCTCCACGCGCACTTTTATCCTCCGTTGCTGCGCTCGGCGACCGTGCGCAAGTTCATGGTCGGTTATGAAATGCTTGGCACACCCCAACGCGACACCACGCCGGAAAGTGCCGCCGCAAGATTGCGTGAAATGAAACAGGTTGTGCAAGGAGAACCCCAGGCCCGCTGAGCAGGAAGCTCGCGCGAAGCGAGCGTAGAAGCATGATCTTCTGGGGAGCCAATATGCCCTGTCGCTTTTGGGCTCGGATAGTTACTGCCGCGGCCGCGCTTTCTTTCCTGTTGCCTCTCGCCTTGGCGCGGACCGTTTCGTTGAACGGCGAATGGCGATTCATCGCCGACCCGGCGCGCGTGCTGAACACCGACACCGCGCCAAAGCAGACAGGCGCGCGAATCGCTCACGTGCCGGGATCCTGGCAGGCAGAGTTCGCCGATCTGCGCGACTATGCCGGTGTCGCGTGGTATTGGCGCACCGTGCAGGTAGATAGGCTTCGTGAGGACGAGGTTGCGCTCCTGCATTTTGGCGCGGTGGATTACCTTGCCGAGGTGTTTGTCAATGGCCGCAAGGCCGGAGCGCATGAAGGCGGATACCTGCCCTTTGAACTTGATGTCACGTCGCTCTTGAATCCTGGTGAGAACCAGATTGTGTTACGGGTCGCAGATCCCGGCGACAATCCCGGTACGGTAGAGGGCATCGCTTTTTCCCAGATTCCACACGGCAAGCAAGATTGGTACGTGCAAACCAGCGGGCCTTGGCAAGACGTGGAATTGCGCCTTTTGCCTCGCGTACACCTCGGGGTCGTGCACGTAACCGGCGGTGCCGATGGCAGATTACGGATTTCAGTTGCAGTCGGTGGGCTCAGGGAAGGCTCAACCACCGCCGCGGAACTCGCGATCCTTGATCCTGCGGGCGCAGCCGTTTGGCAACAGAGATCTGCGGCTGGTGGCGACAGCGAATTTACGGGCGCAATCCAAAATGCAAAGCTCTGGAGTCCGTCTTCTCCGGCGCTCTATACAGTGAGAGTCCAGCTTGCGTCGGGAGATCAGCAGACCTACCGCTTCGGGTTTCGTACCTTCGAGGCTCGTGCGGGCAAGTTTTACCTGAATGGGCAACCGATCTATCTCCGCGGCGCGCTCGACCAGGATTTCTATCCCGACACCGTGTACACCTCGCCATCGCTCAACTACCTGCGCGATGAGATGCGCAAGGCCAAGGACCTCGGCCTGAATATGCTTCGCTGTCACATCAAGGCTCCCGATCCGCGCTACCTCGATGCCGCAGACGAAATCGGAATCATCGTGTGGTACGAGATCCCCAACTGGGACACGTTAGGGGATGTGGCCAAACGCCGCGCGTTGGAGACGATGCGCGGCGCGGTCGAGCGCGACTGGAATCACCCTTCGATCATGATTTTCAGTGTCATCAATGAAAGCTGGGGAGCGGACCTGAGGTTGCCTGCCGACCGGCACTGGCTGATCGATGCCTGGCAACAAACGAAGGCGACGGTGCCGGGGTGGTTGGTCGTGGACAATAGCGCCTGTTGCGGCAATTTTCACCTGGTCACTGATATCGCCGATTTCCACGAATACGACGCCATTCCCGATAATGCCGCCAGCTTCGACCAGCGTGTCAAGGCGCAGGCGGAGCGAGCGTCATGGCTGTTCAGCCCATACGGCGACGCCAAGCCGCGCGGGGACGAGCCTCTCGTGCTTTCCGAATTCGGCAATTGGGGGCTGCCGAGACTGCCACAAAACAAGCCGTGGTGGTTCAGCCGCGACTTCCGCGGCAATCCCATAACTCTGCCCGATGGCGTGGAACAGCGGTTTCAGCAGTACGGGTATGCATCGCTGTTCCCGGACGTCAACGCGCTGGCCGAGGCGACACAGTGGGCCGAATACCGCGCTTTGAAGTATGAGATCGAAACCCTGCGTACGTTTCCGCAGATGCAAGGATACGTGATCACGGAATTCACGGACATAAATTGGGAATCGAATGGACTGCTGAGCATGTGGCGCGAACCCAAGGTTTTTACCCGGGACCTGGCGAATGTGCAAGGCGATGATGTACTGGTGCTGCGGCCGGAGCGGCGCAACGTGCGCAGCGGCGAGAACCTGGCGATCTCAGCTTATTTCTGCCATTACAGTTCAATTCCCATCTCAGGCGCGGAGCTGATCTTGACTGTCCCTGGCACAAACTTGTCAGGCCGTGCACCCGTTCCCGAAACACTGGTGGGTTCGGCTAGCAAGATAGCTGACCTGAACGTTACAGTGCCGCCGGTGGAATCCGCTCGGAAAATCCTGATGGAAGCCCGAATCGTCACTGGCGGGAACACACTCGTTTCCAATACAACCGAACTCTTCTTCTATCCCTCGGAAGTGCGGACACCCGCAGGCTCGTATGCGATCTACGATCCCTCTGGTCGGCTGGACCCCTTCAAGCAAGTCCTGCAGGCAAACGGCGTGAAGCTGACGGGACTTGCGGACACTTCCGCAGTTTGGATCAGCACCATCTTTGATCACAACGTGAAAGAACGGTTGCGGAACGGCGGACGCGTCCTTGTGCTGTCTCCCGAACAGCAAAGGTTGACATCCACGGTTGAGATCGTGAACCGGATCGGCGCTAACAATCTGGATGGAAACTGGATCTCGAGCTTTCTGTGGATTCGCAAAGACCAGCCGCCATTCCGCGGACTGGGGTTCAATACGTTAGCAGGGTTCGAGACGCAGATGGTTACTCCGAAGCAGGTGATTCGAGGGCTTCCTCCGACGGCGTTCAACGACGTACTGTCGGGGATCTTCTACGGGTGGATCCATGCGAACGTCGGCGCGCTTTTGCAGGCGAGCGTCGGTAGTGGACGGCTCCTGGTCTGCACCTATAACCTGCCGGCTCAGTACGGCAAAGATCCGTACGCAACCACCTTGATGAACCAGTTACTGGAGTACGCGGCACGCGACTTCCACCCAAAGTACGAGTTGCCGCTTGAAAGCGAGGCGCACTCATCGGGCTGAAGTTCCGTCATGGAGATCTGCAAGATCGCAACTGTGAAAACACGGCCTCGGCATACAGATGACTCCTTCACTTCGGCATTTGATGGTTAGCAGCGAAGAAATGAAAGTTGAAAGCGGCACCAATTTTGCGGTAATGCGGGTCGTGCCGCGCTGATGGGAAACTTCGAGGTTTAAGCGTTGAACCTGACTGCGATCGACTGGATCATCATGCTGGTGTATTTCGTGTTCGTCCTGGGCATCGGTGTGCTGCTGAAGCGCAAGGTGAAAACGAGCACGGATTTCTTTCTGGCGGGCCGCGCCATACCGGGCTGGGTCGCCGGCCTGGCATTCCTTTCCGCGAATCTCGGCGCGCAGGAGGTCATCGGTCACTATGTGGCTACGGCCAGCCTAGCGACCGGCGTATACGAGACGATTAATAATTTCGCTTCGCTGCCGCCCGAACATCCAACCGTTTTTGAGTACTTCCGCAAGGAGCTGAAGCGCCCCTCTTCCGATGCGTGGGTGATTGCGCCTAGCAACGGATTCAATCGCATCGGTGAGAGCAGTCATCGCTCGTTCGGAGCCGGCCTCGGCGCGCGCGTCATTCTGCCCAAGCACTTGCTCAGCGCCGCACTTTCCCGGGGCAGCGCCCATTCTGCGCGGCCCGGCATGGGACCCGAAGCACTGCGTACGCTACTGGCGCGTCTGCGTCCGCGCGACCTTGGCGTAAATGAAGCCACCGATCCGGTGCTGGCCCGCTTCGAACTTAAGCTGCTGACGGAAGGTTCGGGCACGCAAATCTTCAGTACGACGTTTGCGCAGTTGGCGGCGCGTGAGGCGCTGCGTCGCGCCCAGCCTCTAACGCTGTTGGTGCGCTTCGCGCCACGCCAGCGCCAGCGGCCTATGAACGAGCTGCTCTCTGCCAGTCGCGCTCCC
>DASQXC010000480.1:0-4079 GCA_035639935.1 Terriglobales bacterium | reverse complement strand
GCGAGGGCAAGCCATAGACGGTGAGTGTCCAGCCAGAGTTGGACGCTGCGCTCGCTGGCGCGAGCGTCGAATTCGCCGTGCGCTCCGTGATCGCCCTGTAACGGGTCCCAAAGGTTGTTGGGACGCTTGGGATCGGCCGGGGCATCATGCTGTTGTGAATCGTAGCCGGTGCGCCCCAGGTAACGATCGAGCATCTCCGGTACAAGCTTGTTTCCCAGAATGGCCATCGCGGTGCTTGCGCCCACGTACATCTCCCGCCGGCCGTGCTGCGCAGCCCATACAATGGCCTCCGCCGCCACCTCGGGTTGATAGATGGGAGGCACCGGCTGTGGTTTGCGCGGCAGGCGGCTCTTGACCCAGCCAAACTGCGGCGTGTTGAGCGCCGGCATCTGCACCATGGTGATACGCACTTTGCTGCGGTCGTGGATCAGCTCACAGCGCACGGAATCGGTAAAGCCGCGAATCGCGCTCTTGGCGCCGCAATAGGCCGCCTGCAGCGGAATGCTGCGGTAGGCCAGCGCCGATCCTACCTGCACGATCACGCCGCGATCGCGCGGCAGCATGCGTTTCAGCGCCGACATTGTCCCGTAAACCGTTCCCAGGTAAGTCACCTCGGTGACGCGCTTGAACTCCTCCGGTGTCATTTGCTCAAAGGGGGAGAAGACCGAGACCATGGCGTTGTTCACCCAAATATCAATAGGACCAAACGTCCTTTCGACCGCGTCGGCAGCCGCCTCGACCTGCTTTGGGTCGGAGACGTCGGTGGGCAGCATCAGCGCCTTTCCGCCCAGAGCCTGGATTTCCCCCTGCGCTCCCTGCAAGCCGTCGTGGCCCCGCGCAAGCAGGCCGACCAAAGCGCCGCGCTTGCCAAAAGCACGCGCGGTCGCGCGCCCCACGCCCGCGGAAGCTCCTGTGATAACCACCACTTGGTTGTGCATCACTTCATCTCCCAATTGCAATTCGTTGATTAAGCCTAAGCTGATTGCCGAGAGTCGGTGGAAGCGCCGCCGGGCTGAAGCCCGGCGCTTACACCGGCTACACCAAACATGAAGTCCGCCCGCCACTGACCCAAGTTTGTCACTCCTGGTTCGCCTATTATTGGCGAGTCATCCGATGACCCGATCTCCCGATCACCAAATTCTCTGCGCCTCTGTATCTCTGTGGCCGCTTTGGATCATTTTCCCGGGAGCGCGCTTGCAAGCGCGTCCACCAGGCGCTCGATCGGGCCGGCCGTCAGCGACCACGGGCTCGGCTGCCGGACCACGTGCAGGTGCCCACGCTTGTCCAGCACCTTATAGCTGCTCGAGCCATCGGGCTTCCGGTAGAAGTGGATGGCTACGATCGCCTGTCCGACGTGCAGATTGCTCAGCGTGATCTCGGGCAACCATGACGGCAGGTGCGGGTCCACGAACAAGGCGTGCAGCGGCGCATAGGGATAAATCCCAAGCAGCGACTGAATGAGCGTGAATATCGCCGACGAAGACCACGCCTGCGGCCAGTTGGTCTTGGGATACAGCGCGGGGAAGGGATGGGTTTCATCGCGCTGATGCCCCGAGAACACCTCTGGTAAGCGTTGAAAATCGAACAAGGCGGCGGCCTCAAACATGCCGAGCGAGATCTTCTCGACATACTCGTGCAAGCCGTATCGCATGCATCCCAGAGCGAAGGTGCCGTGTTCCACCGGCCATACCGAGCCGCGGTGATAGCTGAAGGGGTTGTACGCAGGGTGTCGCGCGGAGAGCGTGCGAATGCCCCAGCCGGTAAACAGGTCGTCTGCCATGAGCCGGTCGGCGGTCCGGCGCACGAGCGCGTGATCCACAATGCCGCACGCGATGCAGTGCCCGGCATTCGAACCGACCGACGTGATCTGCCGCTTCTTGGAATCAAGCCCCATGGCGAAGAAGCCCTCGTCTTCCATCCAGAATGCTTCGTGGAAGCGCTTCTTCAGCTCGCCGGCTTCGTGATAGAGGCGGCGAGCCTCGTCTTTCATGTCCAGCCACCACAGCACTTCGGACATGTGCAATTTGGCGATATACAGGAACGCCTGCTCTTCACAAGTGGCGATTGGGGGCTTCACCAGGGTGCCGTCGGCATAAACGATGGCATCGCCGGAATCTTTCCAGCCCTGGTTTTCCGTGCCCTGAGTGGAACGCGTAAGGTATTCAGAAAAACCCTCACCGTCGAGGTCCGCCCACTCGTCCTTCCAGCGGAGGGCTTTCATCGCGGGTTCGACCAGCGGCCGGACCAATTCTTTGTCGCCGGTCCAGTGCCATAGCTCGCTGACGACTACGGCATAGAAGCTGGAAGTCGTGGCCGCCCCGTAGTAGCGGGAGCGAGGGTTGAACCCCAGCATGGCCAGCGGATTGGTGTGCGCTTCGTGCAGCATGCGGCCGGGCTGCTCGTCGCGCCAATCGTTCACGGTGGTGCCTTGATATCGCGCCAAGATGTCCAGCGTGCCCTGCATCATGCGCGGGCTGATTAGCCCGGATTCCCAGGAGGCAGTCAGCGTGTCCCGCCCGAAAAGCGCCACGTAAATGGGAATGCCCGCGGCCATGACCCAGGAGCGCTCATCAACGTCGAGATCGTGCAGCCGAAGTGAGTGCAGGTCATGTTTGGCCTGCTCGAGCGCGCCGATCACGACAGGGGCGAGCGTCTGCGTCTCGGGCGTGCTGAACATGGTGGATTCTTCCAGAAAGATCTTGCGGCTGACGTCGAACTCATTGCCGGTTGGCTCGAAGGCATAACAGTCGTAGAGCGGGTGCATAGGCTCGCGCTCTACGTGCGGAACCATGCGCATGCATGTGTGCCAGGATTCGAGCGGTTGCAGCGAGACATGGAACGAGATGACCCCGTCCCGGAAGAGCGGCTCCGAGGAGTTGTTCGCGATTTGCACGGCGATGCCGCGATGGATGCTCGCATCGCCCACTTCGCCCTGGTGCTCGTAATGATGATGTGCAATGTAGTCGAATGTCAGCTCCCAGTTGCCCTTCTCGTGCCGCCGCCAGTCGCGATTGAGCTCGCCAAATTGCTCGCGCTTGCGCACCGTCTCCTCCTGGTCGGCGAAATCGGCATCGATCTCGAGCTGCAGTTCAAACTCCACAGGTTGCTGTGTGTAATTGGTGACGTCCACGTCCTCGTGCAGACCGTACCCGACAAAGCGCGAGAGCCGGAGCTCGAGACTGTACTCGGAGGCTTCTTCCATCTCGCCGCTGCCGCGGTCCTGGAATTTTTCTTTCAGATGTGGCGCAGCTTGGATGTAATAGCCCATCCAGGAGTGCTGCTCGACGTTAGAGAGGGCAACGGGAAGCGGCTCCTTGCCGTCGATCAGCCAGCGATAGCACGATAGCATGCGCGTCTGATGGACAAACAGGCCGTCTCCCGTGCCAGCTCGGATGAAGCCGTTGAGACCGGTGGAGAGCACTGTGCGGCTCTGGCTTACCTCAAATCCTCCTTCCCGGGGATGCAGTCTTACGAGCTTGCGGGATCTGGTTCGTGCGGCTGTGCTGGGGATGTGATTGGTGGAATTCATGCCTGTTGACTTCAGAAACTCAGGCCCGGTACAGGGCTTAATGAGTGAGATGCACCGTGCGCGAGTTTTGCTGGGCAACCGAAGAGGGAGGTAGTGGCCAGAGGTTGGCTCGGCAGAGTCGCTGGGGACCCTCTCAGGTATCGTCGTAAACGCCTCTTCTTCCGGTTCAGTCGCCCTACGCTGCAGGTCTGTGATAGACCACGTCCGAAGAAGATTGGCGTTTAGGCCCAACGGCTCAAGCCCAATTCTTCCGAAAGCAGCTTTCCGCGCCCAATGCCCCCCCAAAAAACGGGTTTGCGGGGAGCGTCAAGCCCGCCCTTCCACCGGCTTCTGCAACCCGTGAAATCGCTCTATGTAGCACGTTAGTCTGCAATGCCACCACTTCTGGTCCATTTCGCTCCCAGGGACAGTTGAATTACAGTCGCATAAGCGGCACTCCCCGGCCTTCGTGGCCAACACCTGAGGTCATCGGCGGCACCATTCCCGATGGCAGTTGCAGCACAAGCGGGACGTGCTGCTCCCCGTGGTTCTTGGAGAATGAAGATGGAGG
>DASQXC010000479.1:0-3367 GCA_035639935.1 Terriglobales bacterium | reverse complement strand
AGCATATTGGCCGCCGAGCACAGGGCGGCGCGCTGCCAGTTCAGCGTAGATGAAGGCGCCGACCAGCGCGAGCAGCCCGCCGATGATCCAGGCTCCCACGATCAGCGCCGGCGTGTGCACCAGGCGCGCCACCACGTAAGGATTAATGAAGATGCCGGCACCCACGATGCCGCCCATCACGATCATGGTGGCATCGAAGAGGCGCAGGCGGCGTACCAGCCCCGCTTCCGCTGCTGATCTCAGGCGATCACCTCGTGAGGAGCGATTATCGCGCAATAAGGGGGGCCGCCGGCTGAAGAGGTGCGCGTAGAGCGGCGAACGAGCGCAGCGAGGGCTGTGTAGCCTCGCACCATAACCCCAAGGTCCCTCGACTCGCGCTCCGCTCGCAAGCGCGCGTCGCGCATCGCTCGGGATGACAGTGTTGTTGGTGCTAGCTACGGCGCGGCTCAAGCCGCGCCCCTCCGAAATCAATTGGACAGATAAGCTCTATTTTTCTGGCTTCAGGTCGAGGCGCCTGAGAATACCGCTGGTGGGATCGAGCAGAATGACGTAAGGCTGTGGCCGGTGGATGGCATCCGGATAGAAAGCGATCAATCCTCGCGAGATTTTCACTGCGTTGAAAGCCCGCTCGCTTGTGCCGTGAGTATCCCGGCGGATGACATGGGATGAAGTTTTGTTTGATTGCATGTGCGTGATTGTTGCAGAGCATCGGCGTAGCAACAAGAAACGGCCGTAACCAAGCAGCCAATTACTGACGTGATGTTTACGCAGGATGAGAGCGGGATTATCGTGGAGTCGTTGTAAGGCAGTTCTGGGGGAGGGCTGCCACCGCGCCCTGGATCAAAACCGGTCCAGGGCGCTTTAATTTTTCTTCCCGTCACCAAAATCGGCCCGCGTATTTGCTGGCACGCGAGCCCGCGCCTGCCTTCCGCGCGATGTTATGATGCAGTGCAGCATGGAGGTCACATGAGCCTGAGCATCGCGCGCGTTGCATGCATGCTGTTTGTGCTGAGCTTGATGTTGTTCGCTGAGTCGCAATCGGCTGGCCCGCCGCCCGTCCGCGGCAAGCCGGTCACAACCGGCGACGGCCTCAAATATTGGGACACCAAGGTCGGTAGCGGCGCCACTGCCAGCGCCGGTCATAAGGTCAAAGTCCACTACACCGGTTGGCTCACCAATGGCAAAAAATTCGACAGCTCGGTGGACCGCAAGGAGCCGTTCGACTTCCAGCTCGGCGCAGGCCAGGTGATCAAGGGCTGGGATGAAGGAGTTGCCGGCATGAAGGTCGGCGGCAAGCGGCGGTTGGAGATTCCACCTGCACTCGCTTACGGCCGCAGCGGCGCCGGCGGCGGGCTCATCCCGCCAAACTCGACTTTGCTCTTTGATGTCGAGCTACTGGATGTGAAATGACGGAGGTTGCGGGCGGGCGCAGCGCCCGCCCTAGTTTTTCACAACCCTAAGGCAAACCCCTGTAGTGCCTAAGAGATTTTTTGTAGGTTTTCCTCACGGTCCTGCGATATTATTCAGCCACTCTTAGCGACAACGTCTAAGGCAGAAACCCGGTAAGCAAGGGTCCAAGCCTACTCCAGCCTTTTGTCCTCTCGGCGCGCCACAAGTCCCGGAGGCAGGAAAATGCGCATACTCACGGTCCACGATGACCGCAGCCGATTCTTTCAAGAACTGGCCGGTGCCAAGCGGCGAGTGCTGGTGGTAGATTACGACAGCGTGATCGCTCCACAGTCAGTGAGCGGCAACAGCAGCGTACCTTACCCTACCATTTCCGAACTTCTCGATTGCATCATGACGACCAGCCGTACCCAGGTGGTCCTGATCACCGACGGCCAGGCGGAGGAGCTAGCCCCGGCTGTGCCCGGTCCTGCCCCCGATATCTGTGGAATCGGCGGATCGGCGGACCCGGAGGTGATGCTGCCCGACATGCTGGCGAAGCTCGGAGAAGACACTGCTGTGGCCTTCATCGGCGACCGGGCGCACTCTTTCGCGATGATCCCGGAGATCGCAGATGACGGCGGCGCTCCTGCCCCTGAGGGCGCCGCCGGCGAGCGCCAGGAATTCGTGCAGTTCCTGGTGGACTGGCTGCGCGTCTGCGGTGGTGAGATCTGCTGACCGCAAGCATCTCCACAAGCCCCGCCATTTTTAACCATTCGTGAGGAAGTTCATGCGCATAAGTATCAGACTATTCGTTCCTGTGTTGCTTGCTGTAATTACCGTCTCTCTGTTGTTTTCCGGCTATCAGGTGCGGAGAGACCGCAGGATCCAGGAGCGCGACTTGTCACGGGGAGCGGAGCTGCTTGCTGCCAGTCTGGAGGAGAGTGCCACCGCTGCGCTGGGTTCGCCAGCGGAATTGCAGCGCCTGGTGGAGCGCTTTGGTAATCGTGAACGTCTGACGGGAATCGCCATTTACGACCGCGGCGGCCGCGTGCTGGCCCTGAGTTCCACGCTTACGAGACGGCTGGAAACTCCCCCTGCTGCGGTGCTGCGGGCGATCGATGGTGCGGCCGCCAAGAGCGAATTCGTTGCCCTCGCAGGCGACCCGGCGCACATTTACGCCACGGCGCTGGAGCACGATAAGCAGGTGCTGGGCGCACTCGCCATCGTGCAGGACACCGGCTACATCGGCCGTCAGGGGACACATCTGTGGAGTTACCTGCTGTTCAGCACGCTGGTGCAGGTGGTATTGATCGCGCTTACCAGCTTTCTCATCGTGCGGCGCAGCATACTCGGGTCGGTCGCAAAGACAGCTCAGTGGATGCGGGCGCTGCGCATGGGAACAGCTAATGCTCCGGCCACTGACGACACCGATCTGTTCAATCCGCTCACCCGCGAGGTAGCCACCCTCGCACAGAATCTGGTGGCGGCACGCGCCTCGGCGGAGAAGGAGGCGCAACTGCGGGTCGCCGGCGATTCCTCGTGGACCGCCCAGCGCCTGAGCGTCTGTTTACGGACCAAGCTGGCGGAGAGCCGCTTGTTCGTGGTCGCCAATCGCGAGCCTTACATGCACGTGCGCCGGGGGAAGGGGATTGAAACCATCGTCCCCGCCAGCGGCCTGGTGACGGCGCTGGAGCCGATCTTATGCGCCTGCGACGGCACCTGGGTGGCACACGGCAGCGGCGATGCCGACCGCGAGGTGGTGGACGAGCGCGATTGCATCCGCGTCCCCCCCGAGCACCAGCGCTATAGCCTGCGGCGGGTGTGGCTGAGCAAAGAAGAGGAAGCGGGATACTACCTCGGCTTCTCCAATGAAGGCTTGTGGCCTCTGTGCCACATCGCGCACACCCGGCCGGTGTTCCGCGCCAGCGATTGGGAATGGTATCGCAATGTGAACATCAAGTTTGCCAATGCGGTGCTG
>DASQXC010000478.1:0-2242 GCA_035639935.1 Terriglobales bacterium | reverse complement strand
GATCAATGACGAGTCCGTGGGCGTTGCCAAAGCCCCTGCGCGGATCGTGCGAGCGGCTGTCCAAAAGTAGTCCTCAAACGGCGGATACCCGTATCTTCGGCGAGTGGCTGAACGTCTATGAATTCCACTGCAACATGAACGCGCGGACGGTATAGACATTCGTCTCATCGGGGACCACGCGGTTGATGTTGTCGTTCGGCCGGACAGGCTCGGGAAGTTGAATGAGGTCGTACAGGTCGATCGGGACCGGCTGCGCGACGGTGACCTGGCCGACCTCGGGATCGGTGCCCACTTTGGGACGCCATCTTTCGGTCCCGCCACATTGCACCTGGCTCGCGGCCGGAAGAGACACAAGGGCGTAGAGGCAGAAGAGCCCGACGAGACGACGCTGGTTTCCTCCTGCTCCCTATTTGGCCGCAAAGGATAGGCGTTCTCGGAGGCGCGTCAACGGAAATCGGCGCTTTGTTCGGAATTTGGAACAAGAGCGTTTAGGGGCCGAGTTTCGGTGGGTCGTGCAGGATGGAATACGCCTTGAGTGCGCGGGATTAGGCGGGCATTTTTGGAAAAAACCTAACTTCCCTGCTCACCTGCTCAGGCGATCCGCTCCGTTTTCGTCCTGGGCAGCCCCGCTGCTTCCGGCTTTCCTTCGACGATGAATTGAACCTGCGCGTCGCAGAAAATGCACTCCAGCGTGCGCAGTTCGCGACTC
This sequence comes from Terriglobales bacterium, assembly GCA_035639935.1. GTDB lineage: Bacteria > Acidobacteriota > Terriglobia > Terriglobales > Acidobacteriaceae > JAHFUA01. The sequence goes on along the minus strand of DASQXC010000478.1, from coordinate 1,533 downwards.
GCTCGCCCATCTTTTTCGGCGGGTATAGAGAAGGAGCGCAGGCACTCGGTGCAGGTGATCACGTAATACGCCCCGTTGCGGGGAACCCAGACGGGTGCTCTGTCCTTCTTGATTGCGGGACGCGGCGGAGCGTCACGCAGCAAATCCTTAATTTTTACCAGCAGTTCCTCGGACGCATGCGGTTTGGCAAAGAAGGCATCTGCGAGCACGCCTAGCGTTTCGATAGGAGCGTGGAATTCCCCGCTTATAGCAATGGTTGGGATTTGAGGGAATCGCCTGCGTGCAACCGAGAGAAACTCGAAGCCCGACATATTGGGCATCTTCAGGTCAGTGACAATCAGGTCTGGCAGCGCTCCCCGCATTTGTGCCAAGGCGTCAAAACCGTCCTTGGCGACACGGACCTCATAACCCTGCGCGGAGAGTAACGTCTGGAAAAGTTCTCTGATGGCAGGCTCGTCGTCGATGATGAGGAGGCGATAGTGGAAGTTCGCCATGGTGCACCCCTTCAATTGGCTGTGGGCCGTAGGATTATCTTATCGCAGGGCCGGCTTTCTCGTTTTCTGGCTGTGGAAATATAGCCCCGCCGATCTAAGCGGCCGTGGGGTCGCGGAGTATATGTACTGTGATCGACGGGATGAATTGCCCCCGCTCAGCAGAGTGCGGGACAAGCCGCGCACGGTGGCACCATGCTTCGGTAAGCGGCCGGCGAAGCAGGGCCAATCGCTCGGAGCAGTCCTTCGGGGCTACGACCTGTTCCTCCAAGCTCGCGATGAGGGCTTTATCCGACATACAAAACGTCTATCACGCGCTCTTTCGGGAGGTGATGGCGTAAAAGGCTGACCAGCTCTGTTCCACATTGTCGCCGCCACAATGTGGACATACGATGGGTCCCTTTTCATACTCGGCCAGCGTCAGAATCTTTGGGAACAGTTTCTTGCAGGCGTGGCAGAAGAATTCATAGTGAGGCATGGTCGCCTCCAAGACGTGAGTGGAACTGTACGCCACATGAGGGCAATGTCAATTGCCCAAGAGTGGTGCAGTGCACAACCAGCACGTCACATGAACGATAGCGTTGGTATCCTCAACCTCTCGATTCAGCACCCCGATTGCCTTGACCGTGGGAAAAGTGCGCAATTCGATCTTGCGACGCCCGCCGCCTCGACGGGACTATTTCTAGTTCCATTTCACCTCGCTCTCGCGCGCCCGCAGCCGCTGTTGGGTGCACCTTGACCGCCGCCGGAAAGCTCAGCACGCCGGCTGCTCCAGAGCGGCCAGCACCGCGCGCAACGTCTCCTCATCCACGCCCCGGCTGATGCGCAACCGCCGTCCGTCGCCCAGAACCAGCTCGATCCCGGCCGCGGGATTCTCGCCGTTCTCGCTGACCAGCACAAAGCTGGCCGGGTCCGGACCGCCCACGCGCTGCTTCGCCCATGCCGACCTCTGCTGCGTTTTCAATCTCCGTTGCCACCAGTAGAACTGGCTCACCGTCAACTGCCGTCGCCGGCAAAACTCCCGCACCGATAACCCGCCCGT
>DASQXC010000477.1:0-4432 GCA_035639935.1 Terriglobales bacterium | reverse complement strand
CCGCCAATTCGGCACCGATTGCGGCCACAACGAGACGCCTAACGGTACCGCTACGGCCGACAATCCCTGCCCTCTAGGAACCTTCGGGCACAGCGGCGGCGGGCATCCACACTGCATCGTGCTCGGCAATGACGGCAACGTTTGGGCCTGTGATCGGCCCAACAACCGTATCGAGGTGTTTACCAAAACCGGCACGCCTCTATATGAAATTCACATCAGCAACTTCCCCACGGCAACACCGGCAAACCGGGCGTCCATCCTGTCGGCCTCCAACCGGGCTTGCGACATGGATTTCTATCCCAACATTGACTATCTCGCCACCAAAAGCCCGACCCACCAGAAGTACATCGTGAACGTTGATCTGCAGAGCGACAACACTTACCTGATGGACAAAGCCAGCGGCGCGGTCCTCTACGCCTTTGGTCGTTGCGGAGTGAAGCCTTGTCCGGGACACAATGCGGCTGAGTTTGCCTACGGGCACATGACCAACGTGGATTCCAAGGGCAACGTTTACATTTCGGAAACCATTACCGGTCGCCGTATCCAGAAGTTCGTAAGAACGGAAGGAGAAAAAGAAAAGCACCACGATAAAGACGACGATTAACAATATGCAGCCCTCCCCGGCGGCGGACAGCAGCGCATGCTCCTGGCCGCCGTGGAAGCCCACGCCTTTGAGGCGTGGGAAAAAGGGCTTCAGAGCGGTTGCGGCTTTCAGCCGCTGTGGACAAGCGCACAGCGCCTAAAATGCGCATGCTTCGCTCACTGCACCCACACCTGAAAGGCGTGGGCTTCCACAATCCACTTGGTCGCGGGCACAGGCTTTCTATGCAGAAGCGTTGGATTACATTTTTGGCGGCGACGGTTTTCGCGTTCGTCTCCGTGGCCTCGGCTCATGACCTGCCCATGAATACGGTCATGAACGGCTTCGTGAAGATCGAGCCCCAGCAGGCCCATTTGGTGATTCGCGTCCCGCTCGACCTGCTGCGCGGAGTACCCTTGCCGGTCAAAGGCGATCAGTATGATCTGGCTGCATCCGGCGCTGCGATCCAGCAAGCGTTGCCAGCCTTGGCCGAGGGGCTCCCCATCTGGGAGAACGGCATTCGCCTCGTGCCTTCGAGTGCGGCCGGCCGCCTGTCTGGGCCCTACGACCGTAGCTTCGAAAACTACGATAGCGCCGCGGCCACTGCGGATCGGCCCAGCGACCCGGCTACGGGCATCGGCTACGGACTGGGTTTTTTGGACGCGCATTTCATCTATCCCATTTCTTCGCCGAAATCCGTCTTCAAGATCCAAACGCTGGTCGCGGCAGACGTAGCGAATCTTACGAAGTTGACCATACGCTATGTGCCGCTTGGCGAACGCAGCCGGGCGATGGTGATCACCGGCGGGTCAGGGCCGGTGGCGCTGAACCCGGCGTGGTATCAGGCCGCCGGAGGATTCGTGGTGTTAGGGATCGAGCACATTCTTAGCGGCATCGATCATCTGCTCTTTCTGTTCTGCCTCGTCATTCCCTTCCGCCGTCTGCGCGGACTCATTCCAGTGATCACCGCCTTCACGCTTGCGCACTCCGTCACGCTGATCGGCTCGGCCTATCATCTCGCGCCCAAGGGAGCATGGTTCCCGCCGTTTGTGGAGACGGCCATCGCCTGCTCCATCGTTTATATGGCGCTCGAGAACATTGTGGGTGCGGACCTGCGCCGTCGCTGGCTGATCACCGGCATGTTCGGCCTGGTCCACGGGTTCGGTTTTTCCTACGCCTTGGGACAGCAGTTGCAGTTTGCCGGCTCGCACCTGCTGGTATCGCTGTTCTCATTCAACGTGGGCATCGAGATCGGGCAGCTCTTTGTCCTGGCGCTCATGCTTCTCGCGCTGGCCTTGTTCCGCCGGGTGGTTGCTGAGCGAATGGGCGTGATCATTCTTTCCGCCATCGTCGCCCACACCGGCTGGCACTGGATGCTGGAGCGCTGGGAAGTGCTGCGCCAAACGGAATGGCCGCGCCTGGACGCTGCCGCGATCGTGACCCTTGCGCGATGGCTGGCTGCGCTGTTGCTGGCATTTGGCGCCGCTCACTTGCTGTCCAAGTGGCTGCGGCGCAAGTTCCCTTCCCGCTTCGAACTGCCGGAGACGCGGATGGAAGAGCCGACGCGGGTGGCGTCATGAAGGTCGTCACGAAGAAATACGCGCTCAGCCCCAGGCCCAGCGCGATGATGAACCAACGCACCTTCTTCGGGTCCGCCCTTTGCGCGTACTGCGCTCCGAACCAGCCGCCGCTCAGAGCGCCCGCCATCATGACCAGGCACTGCGCCCAGAAAACCGCGCGTCCTACGATGAAGGTGACCACTGCCACCGCATTGATCACCGCCGCCAGCAGGATCCGCAGCGAGTTCATCACGTGAATGTTCCGCATGCCTAAGAGCGCCATCATGCCCAGCATCACGAAGCCGATGCCGGCGCCGAAATATCCGCCGTAAATCCCGACTGCCAGTTGCAGCAGCGAGGCCAGCGAAATCGCCAACCAGGAAGTGTTGCTCGTGGGGACGGCGCCATTTTTTGCCGCCATCGCTCGCAAGCGATTCCCGAACATAAAGAGCACAGTCGCTCCCAGCAGCAGCCAAGGAATCAAGTGCAAGAAGGTACGCTGCGGTGTCCTCACAAGCAGCAGCGCCCCCGCAAGTCCCCCGACCGCGCTGGCGACTAGCAGTGGGAATAACAGGCGGTTGGGCACATCCAGGTGCCGCCGATAGGAGGCCGTGCTGGAGGCCAGCCCCGGCCACAACGCGACGGTATTGCTGGCATTGGCCTGGACAGGCGGCACCCCGGTGAACAACATGATGGGAAAGGACACAAAGCTGCCGCCGCCCGCAACCGCGTTCAGCGTGCCCGCAATCACACCAGCGAAGAAGAGAACAATGGCTTGCCTGAGGTGCAAACGTTCACGTGTAGATCACTTGACTGGCGGTGCGGCCCCAGCTCTCGATTGATTCGCCTCCAGCTTCTCCATTTCGGCAAGCTGCTGACGCACCTGTTCCGCATTTGGGGCTGTAGGCGCCAACTTCAGGTAGGACCGCAAGTGATCGGCCGCATCGGCATAATCGTGACGGTTCGCCAGCAGGGCGCCCAGCAGCAGGTTCAGTTGCGGGAAGGTGCGGTTCGCGCCCAGCATCTCGGCTTTGTGCGCGCTCTTTTCCGCCTGCTCCCTGTTCCCCAGGCGGTAATTCGCCAGCGAGTTGTAATAGAAAGCCGCCGGGAAGCCGACCCCGTCCAACTGCGTAGCACGCGAGCTGAAGTCAGCGGCTTGCTGCCACTTGGATTCGCGCAGAGCCACCGACGACAGCCCCACGTAGGCGGGCACGAATTTGTCATCTGCGTTCTGCGCCTGCTGAAACGCGTTGCGGGCACTGTCGAGCTGGTTCTGCTGCGTGTAGACCCACCCCAAATCAACCCATGCCGAGGCATACCGCGGATATATATTCACTGCTTTTTCCAATGCCTGCTGCGCTTCCGGCAGCTTACGGTTCGCTATGGCGTGGTGGCCTTTTTCGTAGGCCTTTCTGGCGTCCTTGGGAGCATTCAGGCTAGTGGCGCTCACGGTGGCTCCCTGCGCTTTTTCCATCCTTTCCACCACAATGTTGCCGACGTTGACCGCCCCCACCCCGCTGCTCAGGTCACTCATCGGGAGCATGATGCTGCTCGAACGGTATCCCGCCAACGAAGCCCTCAGTTCACAACCCATGAGGACGCTTTGCAGAGTGGGTGGATTTGGCGACAGTCGGGGTTTGAGCGTGTCGAGCGCACTTAAGCCGCCTGAGCCGCTGGTTTCCGCGGTGCCCTCGGCGTCCGCGATCGGGGAAAAAACCCGCCCGATATCAATGGAGAAATAACCCTTAAAGTCGGTCCGGCCCTCGCGCGTCACACGCCCGTTACACACCCGCTCGATCGCCGCCGGTTCCGGCAGCGGAGATCCGTCGGCGGTGATCACGTTTCCCGATAGCATCAGCACGCGGTTAAGCCTGTCGGGAGTCGGAGGCATGGGGCGAGTTATCGCCGGAGTCTTGTTGCTGCCAGTCTTGTGACCGGTTCCAGTGGATTGTCCCAGTGCGGCGAGCGCGCCGATCAGGACCAATATGGCGGGCGACCTGAATGTGGGGTAAAGGCTCATAACGGCCCCCTGAGAAGGCAAACCGGTTCGTTTTCGAGGCAAGCGCCGGGAGGACGAATGGCCTACGAAGTTTCCGCCCGTCGGACGGAGTTGTCAATCCCTACAGAGGCGCAGCAAAAAATGAGGGTTGCTCGTCACTGCCGGCAATTTTGCTGGAGCACAAGGCGAAACACCCCACCCTTGGCCAAATCGGCCAAGGTAGGGCACCGTTTTGAGCGTGACGGCTCAGTCGTGCAGCAACACATTGGGCGAGCGGCCTTGGCATTCGGTCGC
>DASQXC010000476.1:0-3880 GCA_035639935.1 Terriglobales bacterium | reverse complement strand
CGCCGGCTGGGTTTGTGACGTGCCTCTGTTACACCGTGATCCGAGGCGCGGGCGCTCCCGCAAAATTGTGTTTGGTGTAACCGAAGACTGGAGGCCCTGGGCAGACTCGAACTGCCGACACGCGGTTTAGGAAACCGCTGCTCTATCCACCTGAGCTACAGGGCCTAATCACATCAACTCTATTATCTCACGCGGGTTTGCTCGAAATAGATGAGGGAGAGCGGCGCGCGACAGCCACGGGCGTCAGGCTGAAGGGTTACTCGGTGGGAACCTGTGGGAAAAACCGCTTTGACAACAACTCGCAACCGGGTTACAAGTGGCGAGTCCCCAGTTTTTTTACTCTCCACGGGTTCGAGGCAGGCTATGAAGAGCATCTATGAAGTCCTCCGGCAGAAAGAGACTGAGATCGAGCGGCTTAAGAAGGAACTGCAGGCGTTGCGCATCGTGGCGCCCTTGCTGGAGGAAGAATTAACCACTGAAGTGCAGGTCGCTCCTCCACCGGTGCGGACCTACCCCATCGCCTCGGTGAAGCCCGCAGTGGCGGCAACCGAGAGCAAGCCGATCTGGCCATAGCCGTCCGCGTAATTCTGTAAGCCAGTCGTCCCCACGTACCTGTTCGCAGGGGCACGGGGCGTGAACTTTCTTAGTGGGAGGGCGCCTCGCATGGTCCTTGAACCCTCGATGGGGTTGTTCCGTCATTCCAGCGAACCGAAATCAGGTTTGTTACGTCGTCGGCATACGCTGGCCGCGAGCCGGGCAGCCGCAGACAGGCTCCCCGAGCGACGGCGTGATGCCCGCGTCGCGGTTGCCGGCACTCCGGCGACGGTCAACATCGACGACAAGAATGCCGCGTTGCTGTTCGATCTCGGCCAAGCTGGCATGCGCCTGCACGCGCTGGCACGCCCGCTCCAGCCGGGTGCGACCGTGTGGCTGCGCTTCCAGCTCCCGGGATTATCGGAAACCATTGAAAGCCTCGGCCGCGTGAGGTGGACGGATGGTGCGGCGAAAGCAGGAATACAATTTACCGTCACCGCAGAACGTGTTGCCAGCCAACTGCGCCATTGGCTGTCAAAGAACTTGTCAAAGGCCGCACAGGAGTTCATGAGCGCTGCCGGTGGCTGGCAGCCTGCGCTGCAAATGATGGCTGAACTGACTCGTCTGCTGACCGGAGCTAACGGTGCAACCATCAGCTTGGTTCAATCCGGTCGGCCGACCCTTGCTTCCGCGGGTGAAAGTTTATCTGGGCGCTCCACCATCGTCGCGCCGATATACCAGCGGGATCAGATCCTGGGACACTTGGAGATTTGCGCCAGCGAACTCGGTGCTTTCGACGAAGACGACATCGAGGGGCTGCGGGTGTTGGCGGCCCTGGTCGGCGAGATGCTCGAAGTCCGAGCCGCCGACCTGCACGAAACCGCCAGGCGAATCGCTTATGCAGCCGGCTCAGTGTTGAGGTCAAACGCCGGCGAAAAGGCATGGAAAGCTGTTCCCACAGGGAGAAAGATGGAACAGGCAGTGCCGTGGTGGTAATTACCTGCGCGGCTTCTAAGGAAGATTGAGCCTTCGTGCTTAGTAACGATACCCCGAACGACCAAAGCCCCAAACCAGTTCCCTTGTCCGGCTTGGTAGTGAAAAACGGCTCAAATATGCGGTGGCGGATGTCGGGCGCGATCCCCGACCCATTATCGGCGATGACGATGCGGACGCCTCGCCGTCCCGGCGCACCCCAATCGCGACCTTCGTAGATGTGGACACGAATCTGACCGCGCCGTCCGCTGGCCTCGACGGCGTTTTCCACGAGATTCGCAAAGAGCTGGCGAATTTCAACCGGAAAGGCACAAATTTCGCCGTTGAAGTCGTACCGCCGCTGCAGCCTGATCTCGTTCGCTCGCATTCGCATCGCAAATAATTCTAGAACTTCTTCCATCAAGTCCTTGACCTTAAGCGGAACTGGGACTGGAGATTCGCGGTAAAAAGACAGCATCTGCCGGGCAATATGCGACATCCGGCCTAGTTCGCTTTGCGCCAGAGATACGAGCTTGCGCGTACTCTGATCCAGCGAGGTTTGAAAGGAGATCAGCGCAAGGACGTTGGTCAGCGCCTGCATGGGATTATTGATTTCATGCGCAATGCTCCCGGCGACCTGGCCGGTCGCGGCCAGCTTTTCGGCGCGGCGGAGCGCCTCTTCGGTGCGCTTGCGCTCGGTCACGTCACGCGCGACTTTGGCGCCGCCGATCACGCGACCGTCCGCATCCTTTACCGGCGATATGGTGAGTGAGACATCGATCCTCTTGCCGCTCTTAGTCACCCGCACGGTTTCGAAGTGCTCGATACGCTCCCCCGCTCTGATCCGGGACAGGATCATCTCCTCCTCGCTGTGCAACTCGGGCGGGATGATCAGGGTGATTGGTTTTCCGATGATCTCCTCTGCTTTGTAGCCGAAGATACGTTCGGCGCTGGCATTCCAACTGCTCACAATACCGTTCAGGTCTTTACTGACGATTGCATCTTCGGAGGATTCAACAATCGCGGCGAGCTTGGAAGCTGCCTGTTGTGCTTCGCGGCGTCTGGCGATCTCATCTTCCAGAGCTAGCGCCCTTTGCTGCAACTGCGCCACGATACGCAAGCGTTCTTCCTCAGAAGCCAGGGCGTAACTCTCGACGGGAAACACGGCTGAGTGCTCATCGCAAATCTTCATGAAGGCTTCCCCATGGTCTTCGCGATAAAACTTGCTCAACGGGTAGGCGCAAACCAGCGAAAAAGAATGCGAATGAGCAATCTGGTTCCAGAGCTGTTCCAGCCTGAGAGCGGCCTCCGTCTTCCCCTCTGCCCACAACAGAGCGACCATTTCGCCGAACATGGCGGCGCGTCCATGCTCTCTTTCCGCCGCGGCTTTGGCCTGCGAGATCACGCCGCCGATCAGCTCGACAAAGCTCTTCTCATCGGGCCATCCGTCCACCAGGAATTGCGATAACGTCTCGGCGGCGTCCAATGCGATGTAGCGGCCCTGCTCGACAGCGAGCACCACGTCAAGGCCGCGCCCCGAGAGCCGCCCAGCGAGTTCGGTGCGGTGCTCTGGGGTGGCAATGACGATCCCGGCATCGCCTGCGCCGAGGGCTGAACCGATGAAACGGCTCAGCGCGTCGAGCAGAAATTTGTCGTCAGAATAAAACTGAACGGAATGTGTCTGGTGGTGAAGGTTGATCTCATCCTGTCCCTTGTCGAATGTGCTGCGAGGATCGGTCGTGCCGCTCATACGAATACCTCGTGAAATCGTGGAATGCCCGGTTGCCGTTCTTTCAGGCCAACCTGATGAGGGCGCCGCTAGAACCAAGTTTGGTCGAGCCAGTATAACGGCACCGCTAAAATGCGGGAGAGACCCGCAGAGATGGCCCTCACCCGGCGATAAGATGAGAGGAGCGTCTCATTTGTTGCTCTCTTGAAGTTAAAGAACCGTCGCCCGGTCTATTCAGAGTAGACGGGCGTATTCAGCCCGAGACGTGCAGCAGTTTATCGATAGTGTCCAGCAAGACCCTGGGGAGGCAGGCCCTTGGTGATGCGCGTGTCCACGTGCTTCAACTCCGGGAGGGCGGATACGCCGGACATCATAATGATGACCACATCGGGCTTGATTCGCTTCATTTTGCCCGCCACTTCGGCCCCATCCATTTCCGGCATGAGATAGTCAAGGACCACTGCATCAATCGGCCGCGTGGCGAAGAGTTCCAGACCTTCCTGGGGTTAGAAGCGCCGAGCACCGAGTAGCCCGCAGCCTTGCAGGTAAAGACACCAGCCCGCCAGCGCATTTGGCTGGTCGTCGATACACAAGAAGGTCTTTTCGCGCCTGTACATCGAGAGGTCTTGCCCTGTTTGTACCAAG
>DASQXC010000475.1:0-4052 GCA_035639935.1 Terriglobales bacterium | reverse complement strand
GGTGTGGCTGGTGCGTCGCTTCTTCGGACGTGGCGAGAATCCAAGGCAAAATAAGCCAAGCTAGTTCCCGAGTTTTTTGTGCAGTCGTGTTGTTTTCCCGTGGCCGGCATCTTTCTGTAGCTGGCGAAGCGCTCTCGCAGTGCAATCTCGGATATCTGTGCTGCGAGTGCTTTTTGGCTTACACCGGCTGCTCTGATCCACTCGATACAGGCCGCGCCCTAGCGCGCGAAGCGAGCGGCAGAACATGCCCCACGGCGCAAGCCGTCGGTAACGTTCTTTTGCCTACTACGCGGGCTCTGGCAGCTCCGGCATTATCGGCCTTTGGCTTACTCCCGCGCGCTCCGCGGCTTGGTGTATCGAAGAAGAACAAAAACTGTGCCTTCAAGGCACGCCTGTGCTATAAGCAAATCTTTGAAGGTCATAAAAATTTATTTGGCATGGCTGAGTCCTTAGCTACTGCACAGGGAATGAGTTGTGGATTTCCAATTCACTGAAGAACAGCAGCAGTTGCGGCGCAGTGTGCGCGAATTCGCCGAGCGCGAGATCCTGCCTCACGTCATGGAGTGGGACGAGGTCTCTCAATTCCCCTTGGAGACGGTCAAGGAACTGGGCCGCCTGGGGCTGATGGGTGTGATCTTCCCGTCGGAGTACGGTGGCGCTGGCCTGGGATACGTGGAGTACGTGCTGGCCATCGAGGAACTGGCGCGCGTGGACGGCTCCATCGGCCTGATCGTGGCCGCCCACAATTCGCTTTGCACCAACCACATCTTTGTCGCCGGAAACGAAGAGCAGAGGCGCAAGTACGTCCCCAAGCTGGCGACCGGCGAGTTCATCGGCGCCTGGGGGCTCACCGAACCCAGCTCCGGCTCCGATGCCGGCAGCGCGCGCATGACCGCCATCCGCAGGAAGGACTGCTGGGTGTTGAACGGCACCAAGACATTCTGCACCAACGGTCACTATGCCGACGTGGCCGTGGTGATCGCGATGACCGACCGCGCTGCCCACACGCACGGTCTCTCTGCCTTTATCGTGGAGAAGGGTACCCCCGGCTTCAAGCTGGGCAAGAAGGAGAACAAGCTGGGCATGCGCGCCAGCGACACCGCCGAACTGATCTTCGAGGATTGCGTCATTCCCAATAGCAATCTGCTGGGCAAGGAAGGCAGCGGCTTCATCGATGCCATGCGCATCCTCGATGGTGGGCGCATCTCCATCGCTGCGCTGGCTTTGGGCATGGCCCAGGGAGCGTTCGAGGCGGCACTCAACTATTCCAAGCAGCGCCAGCAGTTCGGAAAACTGATCAGCGAGTTTCAGGCCATACAGTGGAAACTGGCGGACATGGCCACCGAGATCGAGGCTGCGCGGCTGCTCACCTTGCGCGCGGCATCTATGAAAGACCAGGGTTGCAAAACCACGCTCGAGTCCTCGATGGCCAAGCTCTACGCCAGCGAAGTCGCCGTGAAGGCGGCGAACGAATCCGTGCAGATCCACGGCGGCTACGGCTTCATCAAGGATTATCCTGCTGAGAAGTTCTACCGCGACGTGAAGCTGTGTACCATTGGTGAGGGGACCAGCGAGATCCAGCGCCTGGTGATCGCCCGCCAGTTGCTGAAAGACGGCTACAACGTCTAGCTACCCAGAGTAGCTCGACTTTTCTGTAAGTTTGCGCCGATCGGTGAAATCCGGATAGGACGAGGGCATTGATGTCATCTGCTATCCAAGCACTCGCTTTCGACGCTTATGGCACGCTCTTCGACGTGCATTCTGTGGTCTCCACCTGCAATGAGTTATTTCCCCACCAGGGCCTCCCACTGAGTCAACTGTGGCGCACCAAGCAATTGGAGTACACCTGGCTCCTTAGCCTGATGGGCCGCTACCAGGACTTCTGGCAGGTCACGGAGTCGGCGCTGATCTACGCTTGCCGCAGCTTGAATCTGCCATGCCCGCGGGAAACACGCCAGAAGCTGATGGATGCTTACTTGCGCCTCGATCCCTATCCTGAAGTCCCGCCCGCGCTGCGATCGCTCTCGAAATACAAGCTCGCGATCCTGTCGAACGGTTCGCCCCGCATGCTAAAAGCCGTGGTCGAGAATTCCGGCCTGAAATCAATGTTCGCGGATGTGATCAGCGTGGACGAAGTTAAGGTCTACAAGCCCAGCCCGCGCGTGTATGAACTGGCCTCACGCCGCCTCAAGGTACCGCAGGATGCGATCGGCTTCATCTCGTCAAATTTCTGGGACATCGCCGGGGCGAAGAGCTTCGGGCTGTGGACTTGCTGGATCGACCGTTTCAAGGCACCGGAGGAAGAGCTCGGGTTCCGGCCAGACGCGATGATCGGCAGCTTGGGCGAACTTGAGGATGTTATCGGCCCAACCACCAAATCAAAAATATGAGGACTGTGAGGATGACAAGTCCAGCGTGCAGGATTGCAGCTAACCAGGTGTCAATTCTTCGTTCCCATTCCCTCGGGTTAGCGGCACATTCCCTAATCCATGCATGCGGAACGAGCCTCCACAGCGCTACTGCGACTAGTGTAAGGACGAGTGGTTCGCGGGTGGAAAGCAAATTGGCGAAGGCGCGCCTCTTTCAATCGGCGCGGCTACTTTCCTGCCCAGCAGGCTGTACGCTTTTCCAGGAATGCCGAGATGCCTTCCTGCGCATCGGCGGCCAATGAGTTCATCGACATGATTTCCTTCGCATACGCGTAGGCCTTGGGCTGGTCGAGATCGATCTGCGCATAGAATGCCTGCTTGCCGATTCCGACCGTCAGCGGGCTGGCATCGGCGACGCGCTTGGCCAGTTTGCGCGTTTCCTCTTTCAGCGCCGCGGCGGGAACCACGTTGTTCACCAGACCCCACTCGGCGGCGATGGTTGCCGGGACCATGTCTCCGGTAAACAGCATCTGTAGCGCGCGCTTGCGCCCGATGGCGCGGCTCAGAGCGACCATCGGCGTCGAGCAGAACAGGCCAATCTTCACCCCGGGCGTGGCAAAGGCGGCTTCCTCTGAAGCGATAGCGAGGTCGCAAGTGGCCACAAGCTGGCAGCCGGCGGCAGTGGCGATGCCTTGCACCTCGGCGATCACTGGCTGGGGGATCGCCTGCACTTTCATCATCAGCTCGGAGCAGACGTCAAAGATGTGACGATAGTAATTGAGGTCCTTGCCCACCATCTGTCCGAGATCGTGGCCGGCGCAAAACGCCTTTCCTGCTGCGGCCAGGATCACCACCCGCAGCGCCGGGTCCTGCCCTATGCCATTGAGACAGACGATCAGCTCCTGCATCAGCTCGAGCGAGAGCGCATTGCGCCGCTGAGGACGATTCAGGGTGATGACCGCAATCGGCCCCTCGGTCTCAAACAGCAGATTCTCGTACGTCATGTGCCACCTCGCTCTGCTTGGCTGTTAGCTTTTGGCTCCCGTGTAGAGACACAGCAGCTGCCTCTCTAGACGAGCAAAGTACGCCGATAGCCAACAGCGAAAAGCCAACACCTAAGCCTATTCTACCGCCGGGTGCCCCACCCTTGGCCGCTTTTGCCAAGGGTGGGGATGTTGCTGGGATGTGGCAAGCAACGAACAAAACGCACTAGCCCGTCTGCAGCACCACGATCAGCCGCCGCGGTCCATGGGCGCCCATAATGAGGATCTTCTCGATGTCGGCGGTGCGGCTGGAGCCGGTGATGAGGCACACGTAAGAGTTCTTGCTGGCGATTCCCTGCTCGTAAACCCGGGCGAGGGCCGCTTCCAGATCAGGCACGAGCTGTTCGAGCTTTGCATAAACAATGTGCACGGGGGCGATGACTGTCGCCTGCCGGCCGCCATTCGCGGAAGAGACCAGCACCGAGCCGGTCTGCGCTACCAGGGCTTCACAGAGGGTGATGGTCGCCTGCGAAGATTCGTTGGGCGGGCCTTCGCTCGACCAGCGCAGTGGCCGTCCATCGCTGACGGCGCTGAGCAGGGCGCGCAACTCCGACGCGTCCTGCACAAAGACCTCACCCGGCGGAAGCGATGCCAGCACATTGGCGATTGCGGCGGCACTCGCCGGCGTGTCGGCGGTCAC
>DASQXC010000474.1:0-4942 GCA_035639935.1 Terriglobales bacterium | reverse complement strand
CATCTGCGATCCAGGAATTCCCACCCTCGCCGCGATCTTTGACTCGGCGACCATGGCAGGCCTGTTGCGCAAGGCTCTTCCGGGCAAATTCGGAACCGTGCGGCACCTCAAATTTCAGGTTCTGAAGCACCATCTGGGAAGCCGCTGCACGTTTGAATTAGCTGTGGAGACGGCCAAGGGGTGGGACTCGGTGGTCGGGAAGGTTTACGCGCTGGATCGCCCGGACGTTTATCGAACCATGCAGGAAGTCCAACGGGCCGGCTTTGGGTCAGAAGAGGAATTCTCTATTCCCAAACCGCTGGCTTATTTGTCCGGCTTGCGCCTCCTCCTGCAGGAGCGGGTTCATGGTCCGCGAGCAAAGCAAATCTTCCTGACCGGCAGCGGGCAGGATCGCGCACAGGCATCTGCGCGCTGCGCCCAATGGCTGGCCAAATTTCACGCGGCCGGCCCGCGCTCAGGAGAAGCCTTGTATCCCATCGAGCAATTGCACTCCGCCGCACGATGGTCCCGGACGATAGCGAAGCTGGGCCAGCCGCTCGCGGATATGGCAACACGGCTCTTTAGCCATCTGGAAGAAGGAGCGACGAAGACAACGGCGGCTGCCAGATGCGCCGGCCATGGCAGCTTCAACTGTAATCAGATCATTGTCACTGAGGGCCGGACCGTCGTGCTGGATTGGGACGGCTATGACGTGGCGGATCCCTGCCGCGACGTAGCCAGGTTCCTGGTTGCCCTTCAGCGGCTGGCGTTCAAATATCTGGGCTCGATCCGCGCACTCGACTGCATCGCCGAAATATTCCTGAAAACATACCAGGCCCTGAGCTCGTACGAGGTCGCGGCTACCCTACCGTGGTACCGGGCCCTGACCTGCCTCCGCCTTTCTAAATACGAGGCGAACCGCCCGGTTTGCACTTTTCGGGATGGAATCGAGGCTTTGCTGACGGAAGGTCTTCGTGTGGTGGAAGGACAAGCCTAAGGAGGAGAACTCATCATGGCGAAGTTATTGGACAAGGTCGCAGATCCGGCTATCCCGACTCTAGCGACTGTTCTGGATGCGGCCGAGCTCTCAAGGCAACTGAGTTATGCTCTGCCCCACGGGCAATGGGACGCCTCGCAGGAAATCCGCCTCCGCGTACTCAGATGGCACAAGGCCAGTCGGTGCACATTCGAGATCATGCTACCAACGTCACGTGGGCCACAGGAATTGATCGGAAAAGTCTACGCCCAGGACCGCTCCGACATTTACCGGGCGATGGAGGAAATCAGGCAAGCTGGTTTTAACGGCGAGCACGAGTTCTCGATCGCTCGCCCCGTGGCTTACCTGGCGCCCCTACACCTCTTGCTCTACGAAAAAGTTCCCGGCATTCGCGCTAAGTCGCTCATTGTGGATGCGAACGCCTCCGATCGCCCGGCAGCGGTTGAGCGGTGTGCGCATTGGCTGGCACGATTTCACGCGCGCGCACCCCGTTCCGGTCCGGCCTTCCACGTGGGAGACTGCCTAAGCGCCATGGAAGGATGGCTGATAGACCTCGCCAAGACGGACTCGCCGTTTGCTAGCAAGGCATGGCAGCTTTTCGCACAACTGAAGACCGCGGCGCCGGGGCACAACAGCGTCGAGATGTGCGCTGGCCATGGCACGTATACGGTTGGTCAGCTTATCTTCAACAACGGCCAGACGTTTGTCATCGATTGGGACACCTTCAACCTAGCAGACCCCAGCCATGACCTCGCCAGGTTCCTCGTGGACCTTAAGCGGATGGCGTTGAAATACTTCGGGTCGATTCGGGCCCTGGACTGGGCAGTTGAAGTATTTCTCACGACCTACACGGCGGCAGGCGGCTGTTACCTCGCGACCCATCTCTCATTTGAGACGGCAGCGATCTGTCTGGAGCGCGCGAAGCGTGACGTGGAAAAGCAGTCCCGTGGTTGGCAGGAGAGGGCTGAGATGATGCTAGACGAGGGCCTGCGCATTCTCGACGCGACACCAAACGGCAAGCAGTGAATCAACATGTATCCGAAGACTCTGATGACAAGCACGGCGATCATCCCTGTGGGAGAAGTGGACCTTCCGGTTGATCCAGCCCTGCCGGGGTATGCATCCCTGTGCCAAACATCACAGCTGAAGGCGACGCTGTCGCCCGCCTTGGCGCAGTGGCTCGGTCCCGATGCTCACCTATTGGAGGTCCGCACGTATCTTCGCCGATTGTTTCCCGGTAAGCGGTGCACTGTTCAGCTTGAGTTAAAGATCGGCCGCAAAGACGGTGTGGTGGAACACCGGCGACTGCTGGGCAAGCTTTACCGCGACGATCCGACGACTTCCGTCTATTCGACACTCATGGAGCTCAGCCGTCACGGTCTGGGGGCAGGGCGCTTCCTCGTTCCTCAGCCCGTGGCCCGGGTGCCGGAGTATCACCTCCTGTTGTTGACCTGGGCAGAAGGTGAGTTGCTCAGCTCACTTTTCCTCACTCACCCCAATGCCACCCAGGAGGTCACGGGCGCCGCGGAGTGGCTGCTCACCTTACACAACTGTGGCCTGAGGATTGGACGCCGTTATTCTTTCCCTGCGCACTTGCAGACCTTGGCCAAGTGGAAGGAACTCCTGACCGAGGTATATCCCGAAGGCGAGCGCCTGTTGAGTGCTCTGTTGGCTCGCTGCGAAGAGCGCGGACGCGAGCTCTCGGGATGGGTGTCAGGTCCTACTCACCGCGATTTCACTCCTGAGCATCTGGTCGTGCTGGGGAATCAATTCACTTGCCTGGACTTTGATGAGTTCTGCCAGTACGACCCCCTGTTCGACGTCGCCCACTTCACCGCTCATCTTCGTTTTCTCGGTTTGACGCATTTTGGCGCCCTGAATAGCTTCGACTCGCTGGCCAATCGATTCCAGGCTGCTTACCAGGCGGGTACCGAAAGATACTCCGAGGAGCGGCTGAATCTGTTCAAAGCCATCTCCTATTTCAAGCTGGGCCGCTTCGTAGCGCTGGTACAGCGGCCTGAGCGCTGGCAGGAGATGCTGTCCGAGCTCTTGAACGAAGCCCGAAGGTTCTTGTGACGGGAGGATCCTAGCCTTGAACCTGGACGATGTGCTATCGGGGCGCGCCAAGCTGGAAGGGGTCCAATGGCTTCTGGTCTCGGCAGGTCCGCGCGGAGTTCTGCGCGACCAGCTCAGGTCCTTGCTCTCCGTCCGCACCAGCTTGGGACCATTGCGGCTGCAACGTGCCAAGTTCAAGCCTGGACGGAAGCTTACGGCCTACTATGATGCGTTGTTCCACGTAGAACACAGCTCAGGATACTGCGTTCGTCCCATCGCGGTAACCTGGGGCGGGGGGGGCGAGGCCGAGCGGCGATTCCGGGAGCATGATCCAGCGGAAATGGAGGCGGAGGCAGATCACCGTGGTGTGGCCGCACCATTCGCACAACTAACCGCGCATCTCTTGCCTTGCAGGATGCACATCAGCATTTCGCCGCTGGACACGCACTTCAGCCAACTCGTCCGCCTGGTACATCCGCGTTATGTACGCGAGATGCTCGCAGCGGCCTGCCCGGCAAGTGAGCTAGCCGCGGATCGCTGCGACCCAAGCTCGTACACCGTAACTTCAATCCGCTATCGCCCCGGCCAGCGCCACGTATTGCGTTACGACCGTCTGGATGGAGTGAAAGCCACGGTATTTGCCAAGCTTTACCCTGACGAGAAGGGAGCGCGCTTGTTCCAGGTGGCCAGGCAAGCGGCAGAATGGCTGGCGAACAACGCGGAGCGTGTGGCGGCCGTGCGCCCGCTCGCCTATGTACTCGCGGACAGGGTCGTCCTTTATCCCGGATTGGGCGGGATGCCGCTTATTGAGGCTCTGCGGCACGGCAGTCGCAGCTCGGGGGATTGGCTGGAGCGCGCTGGGACGGCGCTCCAAACCATGCACCACCTGCCGGCGGAAATTACAGGTCCGCTGCCCACGCATGATTTCAGGGCAGAGGTTAGCCAGACTGCGCGGGCCAGCGCGCACATCCGAGTGCTGCTGCCATCCGTGGGAAACGCGATTGATGCTCTCCTCGACCGCGCTCTGGAACTGCACGACCGGCTTCCGCAAGAGCCACCCACCTTCACGCATGGAGATTTCAAGGCGGAACACGTGTGGTGCGGGCCAGGCGGGCTCACCTTGCTCGACTTCGATTCGTGTCACTGGGGAGATCCGGCGCTGGATGTCGGCAAGTTCCTGGCGCATCTGCAACTGTGGCACGCCCTGAATGACCACCCGGGCTTGATGCCGGCACAAGAGAGATTCCTCGCCGGGTACGGCAACGCCGAAGCGGGGGGGAGATTGGTGCGCTCCCGTCTGTATGAGGCGGTGGAGTTGGTAAAAATCACTGCGCGCCGTGTGCCCCTGTTCGACCTCAAGTGGGCCTTCCGTACGGAGCGGTTGATCGCACGTGCGCAAGCACTGGTAAACGCCCTTCAATTGACCTGCGGTTTGCCCAGTAGCGGCTCTCATTGTGTAGAACTTTCAACGAGCGTCAAATCCTGCGGCACAGTCTCCGCCGTCGGCACAAGGCCGACCAGCTAGGAGGAAACTGTGAATGGCTTGCCAACCAGTCCATGACGGGGAACCCGCGAGCGATAACCTTCGCAATGCCGATCGTGGCGCCACCGCGCTCGCCGAAGTTTTCACTCCGAAGGTTCTAGCCGAGCATCTGCGCCTGTTTGCGCGCCACGGCGCCCAAAGCAGGACCTATTTTGATACCCTGCGAGTACCTCAGCTCCGACGAGATCTCTGAAAAGAAACAGCGGTGGCTGCGCATGTTAGCCGAGTCGGGCGGACGCGTCGCCGACAGTCGGCACGGCTGCTGGCGGGTCTAGGACATGCGGCGTTATCGTTAAATCCTGCGTGCGGGTCACGGAAGCTACGGCGCAGATCACGTCATTCCGGCCAACGGCCGCCGTCGTCTTTGA
>DASQXC010000473.1:0-4177 GCA_035639935.1 Terriglobales bacterium | reverse complement strand
CTGCGGGCGCGGGTAGCAATCCTGACGATACGTGGGACACGGTTTGGGACAGCAAGGGCAAGCTCACACGGCAGGGCTACATCGTGTGGGAGGCGATCCCATTCAAGAGCCTGCGCTTTCACGGCAGCGCGGAGCAAACTTGGGGAATTGTGCTGTTCCGGTACATCGCAAGGAATAATGAGTCGGACTACTGGCCACGGGTGTCGAGTCGAATTAACGGGACCCTGAACCAGGAGGGAACGATTTCCGGGGTCGAAGGGGTCTCGCCGAGCCACAACATGCAGTTCAATCCCTATACCACGGCGCGGGGCTTCCGCGCGCTGGACTTGCGCGATCCCGTCCAGCCAAGGCTTTTCAACAAGACGTTTCAGGGGCGCGTGGGACTGGATTCAAAGTTTGTTTTTCATGACAGCCTGGTGCTGGACACGACTATCAATCCGGATTTTAGCCAGGTCGAGTCCGATGAGCCGCAGAATACGGTGAATCAACGCTTCGAAAAGTTCTTTCCCGAGAAACGGCCGTTTTTCCTGGAGAACGCCAACTTCTTCGAGCCGGGCCTCACCAGCGTGGCGACCAATGACCTGCTGCTGTTTACGAGGCGCATCGCCGATCCGGAATTCGGAGCACGACTCACTGGAAAACAAGGCCCGTGGAACCTCGGATTGCTGGCAACCGACGACCGTTCACCGGGGCGATTGGTCCCGGTGACCAGCCTGTTCATGGGCAAACGCGCATATTTCGCGATTGGACGTGTGACGCACGATATCGGCAAGCAATCCAGCGTGGGGGCGGTTTATACCGACCGCGAGTTTGCCGGTTACTACAACCGTGTCGGCGGGCTGGACACAAGCCTCCGGCTGGCTAAGAACTGGACGGCGACTGCGCGCAGCGTGGTGAGCTCGACCTTGGACCAGGACCGCGGCTACAGGTTCGGTGCCGACACGAATTTCGTAGTTGACGGCGAAGGGCGGCGGTTCTCGAACATTTTTCAATACCAGGACATCACGGCAAATTTCCGCACCGCGACCGGATTCGTCCCGCGTACCGACGTGCGACATGTCTTCAACTATTTCCATTTCTATTGGCGACCGGAGCGCAAGGTGGTGCTGTGGGGACCGGAACTGACGAGCGAGCGCATATGGGACCACAACGGCACCGGTCTGCTATACGTCGTGAATGCTGACATCGCGGTGATGTTCCGCCCGAACATCGTCATCGCTCCCATCGGAGGAGTGCAGAGCGATACCTTACGGCCAGTGGATTTTCCAGGGTTGTCCTTCGACCGGAAGTTTGTCGAGGATTTTGCCGGATTCGTGTTCAAAGGCAATCTTTCGCGCCAAGTCACGGTCAATACCACCGTCATCCGAGGAGGTACGCCGGTCGTGGTCGTACCGTCGGGGCAACTGCCAGTCGAAGGCGACGAAACTACCGTCAATGAAACCCTCACCCTACGGCCGTTTGGGGCGCTGCAGATCGACAACACCTACATTTTGGACCGCGTAGTGCACAACCCGCTCCACCGTTCGGCATTCAACAATCACATCTTTCGTAGCAAATGGAATTACCAGTTCACGCGCGCACTGTCATTGCGAGTGATCGCCCAGTACAACAACCTGCTGGTGAATCCGCAGTTTTCTTCACTGCAAACCACCAGGAACGTGAATCTCGATTTTCTGATCACCTATCTAGTGCATCCGGGAACCGCGCTCTATATCGGATACAACAGCAATCTGCAGAATGTCGCGCCCGAACTGTGCGCCCGCCTTCCGGGCACGGAGCAGTGTGATCCCAATGGCGCCGGGCTGCTGCGCGGCCCGGCGTTCATCAACGATGGGCGTCAGTTCTTTGTGAAAGTGGCGTATTTATTCCGGCGCTGACCGTAGTGCTACACTCGCGGGGCACTCTGGGAGGCTCTCGGTTTCTTGGCCCACCGCGATCCATACAGCACAGCATCTTGCTCCCGCGTGCGAGCTCTGATCTCGCGATTGCTGCTCGGAACAGGCTTCTGTTTCGCGGCCTTACAGCTCTCTCTGGCCCTGCCCTCGCAGCCCGCCGCACGCCTGCAGCTCGCGAAAGGATGGGCGATCCGCTCCTCCTGCGAGACCCAGTCCAAGGGGGACGCCATTTCCGCCCCAGTGTTCCACGTGGAACATTGGCTTGCAACTCGCGTTCCCAGCACGGTTTTGGCAGCCCAAGTCAGCGCCGGCCTGTTCAAAGACCCATTCTTCGGCACCAATCTCCTCAGCATTCCGGGCATGGATTACCCCGTGGGCAAGATCTACGCCAACCTGCCCGTGACCGCAGGTAGTCCCTATCGCTGCTCCTGGTGGTATCGCACAGAGTTCGACATCCCCGCCGTCTGGAAGCGAAGCGTCTGGCTGCACTTCAACGGCATCAACTATCGCGGCAATCTCTGGGTCAACGGTAAGCAAGTGGCGACCGACGCGCAGATCCGCGGCGCATACCGCACCTACGACTTCGAAATCACCAAATACGCCCAGCGCGGGAAGCGCAACGCCGTTGCCGTTGAGACCTTTATCCAGACGGAGAACGGCCTGGGCATCAACTACGTGGATTGGAACCCCGCTCCGGCCGACAAGAGCCTCGGGCTCTGGAGGGATGTCTATCTTGGGGAAACTGGTGCCGTCACACTTCGCAATCCGACGGTCAACACCCATTTCGCCGACGACCAGCTCTCCGCGGCCGAACTCACCGTCATCGCTGACCTCGAGAATCACTCCGACCGGGCCCTGAAGGCCGCGGTGCACGGCTCGATCGGCGCCATCAACTTCCAGCAAGTCGTCGAACTCGCTCCCGCGGAGAAGAAGATCGTCCGCTTCCGTTCAGAAGAATTCCCGCAGCTACGAATCACGAGACCGCCAGTCTGGTGGCCATATCAGTATGGCAAGCCTGAGCTGCAGGAATTGAAGCTTGCGGTCACCACTGGTGGCCCGATTTCCGACGCCAAAAGCATTCGCTTCGGCATTCGGGAAGTCGAAGGCAAGCTGAACGACAAGGGCTATCTGCAGTTCCGCATCAATCGCCGGAACATCCTCATCCGCGGCGCGGGGTGGGCGCCCGACATGTTCTACCGCGAACCCAAAGAACGCATTGCACAAGAGTTCCGCTACGTGCGCGATATGAACCTGAATACCATCCGCCTGGAAGGCAAGCTCGGCTCCGAGGATATGTTCGATCTCGCCGACCAGATGGGCATCCTGATCATGGCCGGCTGGTGCTGCTGTGATCATTGGGAGCACTGGGAGAACTGGACCGCAGCCGATCACGAGATCGCCAACGCTTCCCTCTACAGCCAGATCAGCCGCCTGCGCGCGCACCCCAGCGTCTTCGTGTGGCTCAATGGCAGCGACAATCCGCCACCTCCCGACGTTGAATCCTCTTACATCAACATCTTGAAGGAACGGGACTGGGCGAACCCCTTCATTAGCTCCGCATCCGCCAAGCCCAGCACCCTGACCGGACCGAGCGGGGTGAAGATGTCAGGACCGTACGATTATGTCCCGCCGGAGTATTGGTACCTGGACAAGCAAAAGTTCGGCGGCGCCTACGGCTTCAACACCGAGACCAGCCCCGGCCCTGCCATTCCCAGCTCCGCCGATATCCGCCGCACGCTGCCCGAAAGCAGTTGGTGGCCGATGGACGACGTCTGGAACTATCATGCGGGCCTCGCAAGCTTCGCACAATACAACATCTTCAACCAGGCCATGGACGCCTCCTTTGGGCCCGCGCGGAGCCTGGACGAATACACACGCAAGGCGCAACTCATGTCCTATGACGGCGAACGCGCCATGTTCGAGGCCTACTCGGGCTCCAAGTACACCTCAACCGGCGTCATCCAGTGGATGCTCAACAATGCCTGGCCCTCGTTCATCTGGCATCTGTACGACTACTATCTGGTTCCCGGCGGTGGATACTTCGGCGCCAAGAAGGCGAACGAGCTTCTGCACATTCTGTACCGCTACGACGACCGCACCGTTGCCGTAGTCAACTCCGCAATGAAGAGCCACGACGGCCTCATCGCCTCTGCGCGGCTTTTTGACCTCAATGGCAAGCAGGTCTTTTACCAGCGCGCTCCGCTCTCGCTCGGGCCGGATGCTGTCGTGAGCCTCTTCTCCATCCCCGCGCAGAAGGGAACCCTCTTCCTCAAGCTCGAATT
>DASQXC010000472.1:0-6607 GCA_035639935.1 Terriglobales bacterium | reverse complement strand
AGAGATGCGGGACCGTCTTCGACTCTGGCACGCGGTACACGAGCTCATACTCGAGCCCAGGCTTCAATGAATCCTTCATCCGCGCGCCTTCAGACCTTCAGCCGCGAAGGGTCGGAATCCTGGCCCTCAGCCTTCTTGACCGCCAGCTCGGCAGCCTGGAAGCCGATCTTGGAATGGGTGCCGTCGCAGAACGGCTTGGTGGTGGAACCCCCGCAGCGGCAGAGCGAAAATGCCGGCTTGCCGGTCAGGTCATAGTGATTGCCTTCAGCATCGAGCAGGATAACTTCACCTTCGGTGGTTTCTACGCGATAAGGGCCATTTCTTCTCGCGGTGATTTTGACGGCCATCAGTGTGCCTCCTGGAAAGATCTTCGTTTCCGTCAACCTCAAAAAGACCTCATGGGCAAAACAATGCGAAACTTCGGTCATTCAGGATGACAATTCTATAGGAGGCAATAAGTTTCTATAGGAGAACGACGAGTCACTCGAGAATCCGTGCCAATCTGTGTGAATCCGTGGCCGACACCTATTTCCTGAATGCCACGTTGACCAACAGCTTTTCGCCTTCCACGTTGACCACGTTGCAATAGGTGCGGTCGCCGCGGCGGGTGAAGTCCAGCGCCACCCGGCTGTCGCCCACGCGCAGGTTTCGGATGTGCAGATAGTCGAGCCAATCCGGCAGCACCGGGTTGACAATGTTTAATTCCTTGCGCGGCGCGCTGGGTCGAATGCCCAGTACGGAGGTCAGTATGAGAAAGAACGCTCCTGACGCCCACGCCTGCGGCGAGCAGGAGACGGGATAGTGTACTGGCTCCTCAAAATCGTGGCGCTGCACCCCGCAGAAGAGCTCCGGCAGGCGATAGTCACGAAAATTCACGGCTGCCTGGAATAGCGCGGTCAGGGCGTGCAACGCGGGCTGACGAAATTCCTGCAGCGCCATGCCGTGGGCGATGAGGGAATTATCGTGGGGCCACACCGATCCGCGGTGATAGCTGAGCGGGTTGAAGATGCGCTCGTCCGCCGAGAGTGTCCGCCAGCCCCAGCCGGAGAACATGTCATCGCGCATCAGGCGCCCAACGATGGCGCGTGCGCGTTCGCGGTTAACGATGCGCGTGAACAGCAGGTGCCCGGGGTTCGAGGAGATCACCTCCAGTGGCCTCTTTTCCCGGTCGAGCGCCATGGCATAAAAGCCGCAGTGTGGGATCCAGAATGCCTTCTCGAAACGGCGCGTGAGTTCGAGAGCATCCTTCTTTAGCTTGTCCGCGCGGTTGCTGTCGCCGAAGGCGCGCAGCAGCGACGCCATCCGGTATTTGGCATCATAAATGTACCCTTGGACCTCGACCAGCGCGATGGGAGGCTCCGCAATCCTGGCATCGCGGTGCATGTTGGCGTCCCAGGAGTCCTTCCAGCCCTGGTTCACCAGGCCCTTGGGCGAACGGCGCAAGTACTCGACGAAACCGTCGCCATCGAGATCGCCGTACTGCTCGATCCAGTCGAGCGCGCGGTTGGCGGCCGGGAGCAGTTCCTTGATTAGCTCCTCGTCCGCAGTCCAGTTGAAGGTCTCGCTCAGCAGAATGAGGAAAAGAGGGGTGGCGTCGGCAGACCCGTAGTAGGGGCTGAAGGGCATCTCGCCGCAGCGCGTCATCTCCCCGTTGCGGTACTCGTGCAGGATCTTGCCCGGCTGCTCATCGCGCCAGTCGTTATGTTCCCGGCCCTGGCGCTCGGCCAGCACCCGAAGTGTATCCACCGCCAGCTGGGGATTGAGCGAAAGGGCCTGGTAGGCGGCGATGATGGAGTCGCGGCCGAACATGGTGGCGAACCAGGGAATGCCGGCAGCGATGATGTGCCGGCCGTCCATCGGGATCTGCAAAGCATGAAAGTCACCGATAGCGGTGTTGAGCGCCGTATCGAAGACGTCATTACTGCTTTTGAAGTGCGTCGAGTGGCGCTCCCAGCCCTCATAGGCCTCCCGCCGTGAGCGCAGGATGAATGCATATTCGTGAGAGGATTCAGCAGCGCTCCGGCGGTCCACCAAAGGCATGGCCGTGATTTCCATTTTCCAGCCCTTGAGCGGATCGAGCTGCAACTGCCAGCGCGCGGTGCGCCCCGCGATCTCCGCCGGCGCCGGAGAAAAGCGCAGAATCGTCTGGCGACTTACATTGTCTAGCCCGCGATAATGGAAGGTCAGGGCCCCTTCACGGGCTACAGGACGGAAATAATGTCCGCAGCCATGGCGTGCGCACCCGCGGACCTGAAAGACGTCAACGAAATCGGCATCGAATGTGATCTCCACCACAACGTCCACCGCCGAAAGATTGAAATTTTCGAAGGTGAAGCGGTCGAACAGCACTCCGCATCCCAGCAACTGTTGCCGGCGCACATGAATAGTATTCTCCGGGAGGTCGAGGGACTCGCGAAGGGTGATGTTTCCCGTGGTGAGCTCGATCTGCGAATGAAAGGTCTTCTCCGTGCTCGCCGACAGCACTACGGCACGATGTCCGAAGACCTGGAGTTCGAGTTGGCTGAGAAACCGTGTATCGTCGTGGAAAAAACCGACATCTGGGGCGCCAGCTGGGGAGATATCGCCAGCAACCGTGGTGGAGAGGAAGGTCTTGCCGTCGATGAGAGTGAGATTATTAACCTTGCGCGGCTCAAGGTTCTGATAGGCGATCCGTGGCTCTACGTGCGGACACGGAATCTCGACCAGTTCATCTTCGGGTATGCCCAGCAGGGTACTCATGCGACTGCGCGCTGCTGCGGGAATTCGTCCTCCGAAGTCTCCTCGGCAGTGGAAGCGAGCTGAGCTGCGGGCGCACCCGCTGCGACCGCCTCGTACAGCTCAGCATACTGCCTCACCATGCGATCGAGCGAGAAATTAGATTCCACGTACTGGCGCACAGCCACGGCGGGCAGGGCCAGTTCGCGGGCGCGCTGCGCCAGTTCGCCCACCGACTGGCACACGTATCCCGAGACGCCTTCGCATACGATTTCGCGCACCGATCCCCCGGGCAACGCCAGCACCGGGGTCCCACAAGCCATGGACTCAATAAGCACCAGTCCGAAAGGCTCATCCCACTGGATGGGGAACAACATGGCGCGTGCCTTACCGAGCAGCTCGTTTTTGGCTTCGAGATCGGCCTCCCCGACGTACTCAATGAACCTGCCGTCCACATGCGGCTTTACCCGCTGCTCGTAATAGTCTTGGAATATGGGCTGCACCTCGCCTGCGATCTTCAGCGGGATGCCCGCCTTTTTGGCAACCTCAATCGCAAGATGCGGGCCCTTTACCGGAGCGAGGCGTCCGATAAAGACCAGGTAATCCTCTTTCTTTTCCTCCAGGCGGTACTGTGAGATGTCAATGCCGTGATGAATAGTCCGTACGTTCGCCAATAGTGTCTCACGCTGGCGCTGGAAGTGGCTGATGGTGACGTAATTCACGTTTGGAAAGAAGCTGTAAAACTCCGTCAGGCCGTCGTCGTGAGGATGATGCATGGTGTATACAAACGGCAGGTCCACGAAACGTGAGGTCGTGACGCCGGGAGCGTTGTTGAGATGGATAACATCGCTGATGGCGGCTGCATCAGCTACCGCCCATGCAGTGTGGTTCAGATCTTTGAGGTTGTCATAGATCTCTCCCTGGATCGGCCATTGAGGCTTCTCATATAACCAGCGCAGGGGTGCATTCACCGTCGATTCGCCGTTGGCATAAACCACGACTTCATGGCCCAACTCTTGCAATCCCGCGGCGAGGCAGGCGATGAACAGCTCGGTGCCGCCATACCTTTTGGGAGGCACACAAACGAAGGGGGGCGCGATCAATGCAATTCTCATTTTTTCCTCTATGGCGCGCGAAATGAGAGGCTTACTAAGTATCTTTCCTCTATAGAGATGCGCACCGGCACAGCGTTGATGCCCGACAAGCGGCAATGACAGGATTGTTGGGGGATGGGCTGCGCGCGACCGTCAGATTGCGGCCAGCGAAGAGGACAGGGGCTCACACGCCTGTTCCACGCATTGTTCGAACTCGCGGGCGCGGCGCTCGCTGGTGTGCTCCTCGAGCACTCGTTGCTGAGCGCGATCGCCGATGCGCCGTAATTCTGCCTCGTCGCATGCCGTTAAATAACGTACCACGTCGTCGCCTGACGCGGGCAACAGGATCTCCTCTCCCGGTGAGAAGAAGGTATCCAGTCCTGACCAGTTATCGGAAGCAACCACAGCGCCGCAGGAGGCAGCCTCAAATAAGCGCACCGAAGGCGAGTACCCCGCGAGTACCATCTCCCGGCGAGTGACGTTCAATGTCACCCGCGACGACGAGTAGAAATACGCGTGCCAGCGGGGGTTAAGATGAGTGATGCGACGCACGTTGGCCGGCCAGCGAATGTGCTTCGGGTATTGCGGTCCAGCGAGCAAGAATTTTTTGTGCGGCAGCTTGCGCGCGGGGTTTATGAAAAGCTCGTCGATTTTGGGCTGGCGATCGGGTGCATAGGTCCCCATATAGCCGAAGTCGCACTTGAAGCGCTTGTGCATCGGCCAACGGCGATAGCGGAGTGGATCGACCGAGCAGTAGAGCGCCACCGCACGCCGAGCTCCAAAGCGCGACTTCAGCTCCCGCAGCATGGGGCCGCCGGTGAAGCTGAAATAGAGGTCGAACCCGGGGACCTGCTCCTGCCGCAGGTATTCGGTGCCGCCGCGCTCGCGCAGACCCGCCACAGTGATGGGAGTGTCGATGTCGTAGAACGCCTTCACCGGGGCGGGGGAGTCGAACACCTCGTCAATAGCCGCGATACCATCGGGAAAATAGGACCCGACCATCGCTACTTCACAGTCGGCGAGCTCCCGGCGTGCGGTGGGCAACACCTGCTGCCAGCGTTCAAAAATGTGCACGGTGCAAAACTCCGGATGGGGCAGGTCGCGATTGGAAGCGTACCACTCCAGATCATGCTCAAAGAACACGATGCGGTGTCCCCGCGCGTGCAGCGCTCGCGCCAGCGCTCGGAACGTGGTGGCGTGCCCATTGCCCCAGGAAGACGTGATCGAGAGTCCAAGGATGACGATCTTCACACGCACTCCGTCATCCTGGAACTTCGATGGCAATCCGCGCCGCCTGCAGTGCCCGATCCACTTCACGGGCGCGCTGCGCGTAGGTGTGCTCTTTCAGCGCGCGTTTGAGCATGGCTGTTCCGATCTCAGCGGCACGGGCGGGCCCCACCGTGCGCAGATGATGGACGACTTCTTCCGTCGAAGCCGCCAGCAGAATCTCGGAACCGGGCGTGAAGAAGGACTCGATTCCTCCCCAAGTATCAGTGATCACGCACGCGCCGCTGCCTGCCGCTTCGAATATGCGGGTCGGTGGAGAAAATCCCACGCTCGCCATGGACTCGCGGTTAATGTTGAGCACCATCCGCGCCGAACAGTTTACGCGGTTGTGATCAGCGGTCGCGACGTGTCCGGTCCAGCGCACGTTTGCCGGCAAGGTCTTGTCCCCCCAACCTTCGCCGCCCAACAAGAACTTCATCTCCGGTGCCAGTTCAGCCGCGCGTAAAAAGAACTCGTCCACCCGATACTCGCGGTCGGGCAAGCGATGTCCGACGAATGCAAGGTCGCAACACAGACTTGGATCCGCAGCAACGGGGCAATGTGTTTCCGGATCGAGCCCGTTGTAGATGGGATGGCAGTTGCGCGCCCCCAGGCGGCGATAGAGCTCAACTACGGGCGGGCCGCCGCCGTACGTAAAAACGAAGTCGTATTCCGGGATGAGGCTGCGAAAAGTATCGGCCGGGTCACGTTCTATGCGGGCCAGCGTGGCAGGGGCGTCCACGTCCCAGAACGCCACCTGGGTGTGAGGTGAACCACACTGCAGGACGCCGCGTTCCAGAATCGTGTCTGCCGCGCCGACGCCACTGTGCTTAATGACCAGATCGGCGTCGCAGGCTTCGGCCAACAAGCGCGGGATATCCCGCGGTGTGGAATAGACGATCACACGCGCGTAGCCAGGGTCATTCACATCCCGGCGCTGCTGGCGCCCGTAGATGTCGGGTTCGGCAAAGATGATTTCGTGGCCCAGCGCTCTTAGGTGTTTGTAGATGCCGCGATAGTACGTGGCAGCGCCGTTCCAGTACGACGAGGTCAGGCTGGAACCGAAGACGAAGATCCTCATCGTCCCAGCTCCTCGCAGATTTCGGTCAACTGCTGGGCGCGATGCGCGCAGGTGTGCCGGCGGAGAATAGTCTGGCGGCCGGATTGGGCGATCTGTTGACGCGCGGCATCATCCTTGAGCAGGCATTCGATCTCGGCCGCCATGGCGCGGCCGTCAGCCACACAAAGGTAATCTTCCCCAGGGCGGAAGAGCTTCTCCTCGTCGTTCCAGGTGGAACACAAAAGAGGCGTGCCGCAGGCCATCGCCTCGAACATGCGGACGGTGGGGATGCCACTCAAACCGTTGGTGTACTGCCGGCGCGGCACATGTATGGTAACGCCGCTTTCCCCGTAAACCAGCGGAGCGCAAAGGTTGGGCAGATATCCGCGAAACTCGATTCCGGCCTGTGCGAGCCTCTCCACCGCCTGCTCAGGATATCGGACCCCGTAGGCGACAGTCTTGCGGTGATGCA
>DASQXC010000471.1:0-4434 GCA_035639935.1 Terriglobales bacterium | reverse complement strand
CTACTTTTTGATAGCCCTCGCTGCCTATGCTATATTCAAAATTTCCCGGGAGAGTCTCTACGGTCTTCTCGCCGGTCTGTTCCTGCCGGTAGGCGCGATCATGATCGAAGCGGTTTACGAGTTATATGCTGCGTTGCGGCGAGGGGTCTGAAGCCGTTACTGGCCACTGGCTACTGACCTCTGGCGACTGGTCTTTATGGAGCAACTTCCTTTTACCGCATTCCTGAACAAATACTTCGGCGGCCTCGCGCTGGCTATCCTGCACGCGCTCCACATTCAGCCGACATATTCCAAGGCCCCAATCACCAACTTTGTGGCCATGGAAATTCTGGTCGCCATCATCCTCCTGGTGCTTTTTATTTTGGTGCGGAGCCGGCTGTCGGTGGAAAACCCTGCGGGCTTGCAGCACATTGTCGAAGGTCTGCACAACTTTGTTCAGCACCAGAGCGAAGAGATCATCGGTCACCACAGCGAAGGCTTCACGCCATTCCTGATGGCGCTGGGCCTGTTCATCCTGCTTTGCAACCTGATCGGCCTGATCCCCGGGTTCGAATCGCCGACCGCGACGCCCGCAGTGCCGCTGGGTTGCGCCGTCACGTCATTTGTTTATTACCAAGTTCAGGGGATACGCAAGCATGGCCCGGCCTACATCATGCAGTTCATTGGACCCATGCTGCCGCTTGCGCCGATCATGTTGCCCATCGAGTTCATCAGCCACGTGGCCCGCATGCTCTCGCTGACCGTGCGATTATTCGCCAACATGTTCGCGGGCGATTTGGTGACGCTGGTGTTCTTTTCGCTGGTTCCCGTCGGTATCCCGGTCTTGTTCATGGGGCTGCATATCTTCGTCTCTTTCCTGCAGGCCTACATCTTTGTCTTGTTGGTCACGGTGTACCTGGCCGGCGCCGTGTCGGAAGCGCATTAAAGCAGTTGCGAGTAGTCAGTCGCCAGTCGCCAGTTTTTGCGGCCAGAAGGTTCTGGCGACTGGCTACTGGCGACCGCCAACTGGATTTTCGCCGTTCAGCGTGAGGGCGTTCTGCACGAGGATGACGTCAACCACCCACTGGCGGCAATTCATAAGAGGAGAAGCCTATGCGTACGTTGAGTTATGTCTTCCTGGCGCTGTCCGCGCTGTTCCTGGCTGCGCCTGCCTACGCCCAGGGCGGAGGCCCCTCCGCTACCAACTGGGTGGCCATCTCCGCCGGATTTTCTATGGCCATTGCCTCCGGCTTGTGCGGGTTGGGCCAGGCCAAGGCGACGGCAGCTTCCGCCGAAGCGCTGGGGCGGAACCCTGCAGCGCATCCCGGCATCCAACTGGCGCTGATTCTCGGTCTGGCGCTGATCGAGTCGCTGGCCTTGTACACGCTGGTGATCATCTTTGCCAAGGTGAAGTGATCCAAGCAGTACTCAGTAGTCAGTTAGTACTCAGACTGCCGGTCCGCGATCTGTTAGAGCGGTTCCAAGATAGGTGTAACCCAAGTTTGCTTAGTGAAGGGGCACGCCTTCAGGCGTGCCGCTAAAGGGACTCCTGAACCTCGGCTTAGCCGCTGCGGGAAATTCCCTCAGGGTCTAAACGCTACGTTTTTTTACTCTGAACGGTACGGCTGAAGCCGTGCCCTTTCAGAAAACAGGGCTACAAATACCGATTTTTCCCGCCCTCGAATTCGAGCGCATCACGAAGCACTACCGCGCATGGTTAGGTCGCAAAACCGTCGGCGCATTGGATGATTTTTCGCTGCGCGTAGAACCCGGGGAGATCTTCGGTTTCCTGGGGCCGAATGGGGCAGGCAAGACCACGGCCATCCACATTGCGATGGGCTTCATGCGCCCCACGCGTGGCTCGGGGCAGATGCTCGGCCAGCGCTTCGGCGATGCGCGCACGCGCAGCCGCGTCGGCTTCCTGGGCGAGAACGTCGCGCTCTACCACCGGCCAGTGGGACGACTGGTGCGCTTCTACGGCGCGCTGAACGGCTTGCGCGATCCTCAACTGCGGCAGCGCACGCGCGAGGTGCTCGAGGCGCTGGAACTCACGGATGTTGCCGATCGCAATGCGGGCAAGCTCTCTCGCGGTATGCTGCAGCGGGTCGGCTTGGCGCAAGCGCTGGTTAACGACCCGGAACTGCTGGTTCTCGACGAACCTACATCGGCGCTGGATCCGCCGGCGCGCATCGCCGTCCGCGAACTTCTGCTTGCCGCCCGCGCCGCGGGCAAGACCGTATTTCTCAGTTCACATCAGTTGTCGGAGGTCGAATCCATCTGCGATCGCGTCGCCATTCTGCATCACGGACGCATTCGCCGCTTGGGCCGGACCTCGGATCTCCTCGAATCCCGCGAACGCTTGCAGGTCGTGGCCCGCGGAATTGCTCCTGAGGCCTTCCAGGGCGCGAGTACGAGCAATGGCTTGATTACCTTTGACGTGCTGTCCTCCGAGCAGCGGGCCGCGATCGAGCGCGTGTGGTCGCTCGGGGGTGAGGTCGTACGCGTCAACCCGGCACACCGCTCGCTCGAACAGATCTTTATGGAGATCACGCAGAGCACCGGCGAGGAGCGCAAGTGAGGCCTGTCCTGCTTGTCGCCGCGAACTTTCTGCGCGAGCAGCGCTGGCTGACCGTGATCCTGGTGCTGTATGCCCTGGGGATGGCGGTCGTGTTCGGGGCGAGCGGGAAGGTCTCGGCCGAAGACGCCGCCTTCTTTCTTCGTCAACAATCACTTTACGCACCGCTCTTCACGCTGTTCCTCGCGGTCTCGGCTCTCCACAACGAACGCAAGTCGCGACGCATTTTGGCGGTGCTGTCAAAGGCACTCACGCGGCGGCGGTACCTGGCAGGCCTGCTTGTCGGGATCCTCGCAGTATTGGGCTGCTACTGCCTGGCCATCGGATTCTCAGGCGCCTGGCTGGTGCGCCGCGCACAATCAGGCCCGGAGCAATTGTGGGTCGTGCTGGCCGTGACCGCCACTGCCACTGTGGTTGTGGCCGCCGTGGGGCTGTTCTTCAGCACGTTTCTGGCGCCAATCCTCGCCACTGCAGCCACGGCCCTAACTGTGGCACTTCCCGCCGCACTGGGGCAGGCGCTGGGCCGTGCATGGGGAAACCTGGTTCCGGTCTATCCGCTGCTGATGCAGGTCGCGGAAGGCAGGCTGGCTCGACATTCCCTTGCCCTCTGGCCCCCGCTGGCAATCGCAGTGGTGGAGGCGCTGCTGTTCTGGGCGCTGGCGTCGTGGATCTTTGCCCATCGGGACATCACGACAGCCGTAGAATGATTTTCTTCTGTAGAGACGCAGCATGCTGCAGGCTCGTCCAAATTACGTCTTGCACGTGAGGGAATTTTTTAGCACTGTCATCCTGTCATCCTGAGCCGCGTGAGGGAGCGGAGCGACCGAGCGCGGGCGAAGGATCTGGACGGTGCCTTTCGAGCGCATGCGGTCCGTGGAGCGAAACAGCTTCTGCTGCGACGCAGCGACGCTGGCGAACCGTTTCCCAATCCATTTGCCTCAGTCAACCGTATGGACAACTCCAGCCATGTCCAGATTCTTCGCTCGCCCTCACTCGCCCGCCGTAGCGGGCTCGCTCGCGGTCACAAGCGGTGCTTGTAGCCGCTTTTTTACCGCACCAGCAGCGCCGCCCCGCGGCTGGCGTAGTCGAGGACGCGTCCCGGAAGTACGCCGAGGTAGATGGTCGCGGCCGCAGTCAATGCCAGGGCGACGGCCATTGGCGCGCCGACACCCTGCACCGGCGCCGCAGCCTCGCGCGCATCTCGCATGTACATCAGCACGATTATCCGCAGATAGTAGTAGGCAGCGATGGCGCTGTTGAGCACAGCGATAATCACGAGCCAAACGAGGTTCGATTTCAAGGCGGCGCTGAAGACGTAGAACTTGGCAAAGAAGCCGCCGGTGATGGGAATTCCGATCAGCGAGAGCAGAAAGATGGTAAGCGTGGCCGCCAACGCTGGCGAGCGGCGCCCGAGGCCGGCATAGTCTTCCAGGGTGACGTAGCGCTCGCCCGGGGATGCGAAATGGCTCACCACCGCAAACGCTCCCACGTTCATGAAGGCATATGCCGCAGTGTAGAACATGGCTGCCGAAATGCCGATATCGCGGGCGGCGGCGAACGCGACCAGCAGATAGCCTGCGTGCGCGATGGAGGAATATGCCAGTAGGCGCTTCACGTTTTCCTGCACCAGGGCTGAGATGTTGCCCAACGTCATCGAGAGCGCCGCAGAGATCCAAACCGGCCAGAACCAGCCGGGAGTGGCAGCGGCGAACAATATGCGCAGCAGCACAGCGAAGGCCGCCGCTTTGGGCGCGGTAGACATCAGCCCCACAATCGGCGCCGGCGCCCCTTCATACACATCCGGAGTCCATACGTGGAAGGGCGCCGAGGCCACCTTAAAGCCGATGCCCACGAACATCAGCGCCACCGCGGTGAACACC
>DASQXC010000470.1:0-3831 GCA_035639935.1 Terriglobales bacterium | reverse complement strand
CCAGGCCGGCGACGTTTCCGCGTACATCCCCACCAACGTGATTTCGATCACCGACGGCCAGATTTACCTCGAGACCGACCTGTTCAACAGTGGCATCCGCCCGGCGGTGAACGTTGGCTTGTCGGTGAGCCGCGTGGGCGGTAACGCGCAGATTAAGGCCATGCGGCAGGTGGCGGGCACACTAAAGCTGGAGCTGGCGCAGTATCGCGAACTGGCGGCCTTCGCGCAATTCGGCAGCGATCTCGACAAGGCCACGCAGGCGCAGCTCGCACGTGGCCAGCGGCTGACCGAATTGCTCAAACAGGATCAATATTCGCCGCTCCCGTTTTCCAAGCAGATCCTGATCATCTTTGCCGGGACAAACGGGTTCGTCGATGACTTGGCGGTGGAGGAAATCCGCGATTTTGAGAAAGGCCTCTACGCGTATGCCGACACCATTAACCCCGGGCTGCTGGATGAGATCATGAAGAAAAAGACGCTCGATGATCAGCTCAAGGCCGGGATGAAGAAGTTGATCAGCGAATTCAAGGAGCGGTTTGCGGCGGAGAAGCCGCAGCCGGCTGCGGCAAGCCGATAATGAAGAAAGTCGTAGTCGCGAGAGTTTCGGGAGGGCTTCAGCCGTGCCAAACAGCAAACTATGAATTGTCATCCCGGGCGAAGCGCAAGGGAGCTTCGCGACCGAGCGCGAGTCGGAGGCATCTGGGTTCTCCCAAATTAGAACCAAGATTCCTCGCGGCTAAAAGCCGCTCGGAATGACAACCTGTGGAAGCAAAGCTGTGTAGAGACGCAGCGTCTCTACTGCTAAATTTGAATGGCCAACATCCTCGACATCCGGCGCCGAATTCGTAGCGTGCGCAACACGCGGCAGATCACCAAGGCCATGAAGATGGTCTCGGCGGCGCGCCTCCGCCGGGCACAGGACCGGGCGCTGGCGGCGCGGCCGTACGCGCGCATGCTGACCAACGTGCTGCAATCTCTGGTCACACGTGCGGAGATCTACGATCCCGAGACTGGCGAGCCGCGGCATCCGCTGCTGGCGCGGCGCGAGGAAAACACCCTGCTGATGCTCGTGGTCACCGGCGACCGCGGCCTGGCCGGCGCTTTCAACACCAACATCCTGAAAACCACGCTGAACTTCCTCGCGACCAAATCTGGAAAGAACGTGGATATCGAGACCATCGGCCGCAAGGGCCGCGACTTCCTGCGGCGGCGTTTCCCCTACCTGACAGAAGCGCCCTCGGGCGACGGGCGCGTGGGGCCAATAGAGATCGTTGGCGAAAAGGTCGGGATTTTTGGCAAGCTCACGTACGAAGATGCGGAGGAGATCGCCGAGCGCGTCATCGAGCGCTACACCAAGGGCGACATCGACGCGGTTTATATCGCATTCAACGAATTTAAGTCCGTCATCTCGCAGCGGCTGGTGGTAGAACAAATGCTGCCGATCAGGCAGATCGGGCGGGAAGAGATTCTGGCGGCCGTAGGCATGAGCGAAGAGGAACGCAAGCGCGCCGCCGAAGCGGCTCGCGCTGCCGGGGTCAGCCTAGAAGAGGCCGATACCCGTGTTATCGATGAACGTGCCGCCCTCTTCGCCGCCGCTCAGGTCGATTACATCTACGAGCAGACACCGGAAGAGTTGTTCAACGGCCTGCTGCCAAAGTACGTGGGCGTCCAGATCTTCCGCGCGCTACTGGAGTCGGTAGCGGCGGAGCACGCCGCGCGCATGACAGCGATGGATTCGGCAACGAACAATGCCAGCGAGATGATCGACTCGCTGACGCTGCTGATGAACCGCGTGCGCCAGGCGAAGATCACCAAAGAGATCATCGAGGTGGTCAGCGGAGCGGCCGCGCAGTAGATCGAGCCATTGTGGCATTGAGCCACTGAGTCATTGATTGATTGGTTCCATGATTTTCAATGGCTTAATGACTCAATGAATCAATGACTCAAGTGCTGCATTGAGTTCATACTGTCATCAAACTGAGAGTTCACATGGCTGAAAAGGTTGGAAGAGTCATCCAGGTCGCCGGTCCCGCGGTGGACGTGCAGTTCTCAGAGGCGGCTTTGCCACCCATCTATCAGGCCGTTCGCGTGGTCAGCGATGGCTATGACGTGCCCCAGCCCATAGATGTGATCCTAGAGGTGCAGCAGCACCTGGGCGAAGGACGCGTGCGCTGTGTGGCCATGCAGCCCACCGAAGGCATGGTGCGCGGCATGAGGGCCATCGACCAGGGCGGACCCATTACTGTCCCAGTGGGCCGCTGCACTCTGGGCCGCCTGATCAACGTCATCGGCCGACCCGTGGACGAACTGGGGCCACTTGAAGGTTGTGCCGGCAGGCATCCAATCCACCGCCCAGCGCCTGCCTTTGACGAGCAATCCACCACAGCGGAGATGTTCGAGACGGGCGTGAAGGTTATTGATCTCATCCAGCCGTTTCTCAAAGGCGGGAAAATCGGGCTGTTTGGCGGCGCCGGCGTCGGCAAGACCGTTGTGATTATGGAGCTGATCAACAATGTCGCCAAGCAGCACGGGGGATACTCCGTGTTCGGCGGCGTGGGCGAGCGCACCCGCGAGGGCAACGACCTGTGGCTGGAGATGACCGAGTCCAAGGTGATTGTCCCCGGCAGGCCCGAGGAATCAAAGGCCGCATTAATCTACGGCCAGATGACAGAACCTCCCGGGGCGCGGCTGCGGGTGGCGCTGACGGCGCTGACCGTGGCGGAATATTTCCGCGACGTGGAAGGCGCGGACACCCTCCTGTTTATCGACAACATTTTCCGCTTTACGCAGGCCGGCTCGGAAGTTTCGGCGCTGCTCGGCCGCATGCCGTCCGCCGTCGGTTACCAACCGAACTTGGCGACGGAGATGGGCGAATTGCAGGAGCGCATCACTTCCACCAAAAAAGGTTCGGTCACGTCGGTGCAGGCGATCTATGTGCCCGCCGACGACCTCACTGATCCTGCTCCTGCGACCACTTTCGCGCACCTGGACGCGACCACCGTGCTCTCGCGCGCGCTCACCGAGATCGGCATCTATCCTGCGGTGGATCCGCTGGCTTCCACTTCGCGCATTCTCGAGCCGCGTATCGTTGGCCAGGGGCACTATGATGTGGCGCAGGGCGTGAAAAAAATTCTGCAGCGCTACAAGGACTTGCAGGACATCATCGCCATTCTGGGCATTGACGAGCTGAGCGAAGACGACAAGCTCACCGTCGCCCGCGCGCGCAAGATCCAGCGCTTCCTCTCGCAGCCCTTCCATGTGGCCGAGCAGTTCACCGGCACCCCCGGCAGATATGTGAAGGTCGCGGATACAGTGAAGGGCTTCCGCGAGATCATCGAAGGCAAACATGACGATATTCCCGAGCAGGCGTTCTACATGGTGGGCACCATCGATGAAGTCCTGCAGCGGGCGGAGAAGATGAAGAGCGCCGCAGCGGCGTAAAAATCCCCACCCTTGGCAAAAACAGCCGAGTGTGGGGCACCCGCACTCGGTGGGACACCTATTAGAGCTAGTGGCTGATTCTTTGCAACTCGAGATCGTCACCCCGGAGAAGCAGGTGGTGAGCAACACGGCGGAGGAAGTGCAGATCCCGGGCAAGAACGGTTACTTGGGAATCCTGCCGGGGCACGCGCCGCTGATTACCGAACTCGCAGTGGGCGAGATCACCTATCGTAAGGACGGGCAGCCCCGCTATTTGGCTGTGGCCTGGGGATTCGCCGAAGTCTTGCCTACAAAAGTGACGATACTCGCCGAGTCGGCGGAACGCCCGGAGGAAATCAATGTGCCTAGGGCGCAAGAGGCCAAGCACCGCGCTGAAGAGAGCCTGAAGAG
>DASQXC010000469.1:0-6253 GCA_035639935.1 Terriglobales bacterium | reverse complement strand
TCTTTATGCGCCGTCGGGAACCACGTCCGTTTTTCTTAATTGCGTTCGGGGCAAAATGATTCGTTTAATCGTAGGCCTTTGTGGCCGCCGGGGCAGGTAACGCTTGCCAGGCGAGAGCTGGCGCAGCCTTTTATCGCAGGTCCATCTGGCTTACCGCTCCCCACTGATTCGGTGCAGCACCATGCGGGCGAGTTTGATTGAGTCGCTGATGGTGGCGACGACCTTTCGGAGATTGGGTGATCGGTTCACCTCGCAGGGCGGATGGCTGCAATCAGAGAGGCAGCAATGAGTAGGGTTCCACGCTGGCGGTCTTCGGCTGTGGTCTCGCTCGACATGGACGGGGATTGTACGGCTTCGCTTTTTGTTCTTACAGAGGTGACCGGGACTGCCGCAACTCATGTGGAGCAAGGGCGGCTGGACGGGCGTTGGCCGGAACTGATTTCCGAAATCAGTACCTTGCTTACCGCAGACTTACAACGCTTAACGATGCCAACTGTGCTCAGCTAAGTTCTTTGTTTGACGCTTCATGGCGAATTCGAATCCCTCCGCCAGCTTTCCCCGGCTCTACAAACCCAAGTTGTACCTTCGGACGATGTACTTCTTCCACATTCGTCACGCGCGATAATGTGCTATTCACAATCCTGCGCCCCTTCGCCAAAAGGGGGAAGTGATGAGACGGCCATTCGTCATGTCTCTTTTAGGCGGGGCCCTTCTGGTTGCTGCATTTGGCGCCCTGAAATCTGCGGACGCGCCGACCGGTTTCGATGGCAAAAGCAACGGGATGGTAGACGAGGCCACGCACCAGGCCGATCAGGCCAAGTTTGACGAAGTGGAGAACATCAGTGACGGGCTCGGTCCTCTTTACAACGCGCAGTCCTGCCGGGAATGCCACCAGACTCCGGTTTCCGGTGGGGGCAGCCAGCTCACCGAGTTGCGGGTTGGCCACGAGGGACCGCATCATCAGTTCGAAGATCCGGAGATCCCGATTGCGCACGGGACGGAGATCATTACCGGCCGTACCCTGGTGAATGATCGGGCGATCTGCCCTAACGGTTTCTTCCCGACAACAGAGATCCAGGAGCGTGTGCCGGACCGCGAAAACGTCCGCACCACCCGGCTAGCGCTTAGTCTCCTGGGCGACGGCTTCGTAGAAGCGGTGGCCGATCAGACGTTGATCGATTTGTCCCGCAAACAATGCCACGAGACACATCACAAGATCTGCGGCCAGGTGACCTATGTCCCCATCGTGGAAGCTCCGGGACAGACCGGCGTCGGCAGGTTCGGCTGGAAGGACCAGCACGCCAGCTTGCTCTCGTTTGCCGGGGACGCTTACCTGAATGAGATGGGCATCACCACCCGCCTGTTTCCGGATGAGGTGACCAAGCTATGTAACACGGTCACCGAGCCCAACGATGTAGCGGATGCGGACGGACTGGATGCCCTGGACCACTTTGTGCGTTTTATCCGAGCCACCAAGGCGCCGGCGCGTGACGCGCAACTGGCAGCAACGCCGCAAGCGAGGCGGGGAGATGAGCTGTTCGCGAAAATTGGCTGCGCCACCTGTCATGTGCGCGTTTTGACCACCGCACCCGCGGGAACCAAGATTAACGGAGGAAAATTCACGGTCCCGGACGCGCTTGGAGCAAAGACCTTCTATCCTTATTCGGATTTCCTGATGCACAACGTAGGTACGGGCGACGGCATTGTGGTGCCCATGTTTGAGCATTATGGCCGCAGGGTGTATCAGGCGAGCTGGAGGAATTTGTCGCGCGATGATTACCACGCTGCCCGCTTCAAGATACGGACGGCACCCTTGTGGGGTGTCCGGCTGCGCAGCCGGTTGATGCATGATGGAACTTCAGTGACGCTGCGCGATGCTGTGGTCCGCCACCAGGGTGAAGCTTCCGAAGTAAGGCGCCGTTTCGAGAAACTCTCGAAGGGTGACCAGGAGGCCGTCCTCGAATTCCTCCGGTCGCTATAGCGACGTCAGGGGATCAACTCGATCGTCCCTCTGGCCTCGACTCCCAGGCACCGTTAATCGTGACAAACAAAAGGGCGACCCTTCGGCCGCCCTGCTCGCCACTTGAAAGCTATCTTACTGCTTCTTTTCCTCGGTCTTGGTTTCGCCACCCTTGGTTTCGCCAGCCTTGGCCCCAGCCGGCTTGACTTCCATGACGTGAATCGAGTCTTTATCGGTGTACACATGGGCCTTGACCGTCACATGCTGGCCTTCATGTCCCTTGAGGGTATCCGGGTTTTCGACATTCCACGACTTCTGATCTTTGTCGCTGACAAAGGTGGTTTTTTCGCCCTCCGTCTTAACTGTGCCTTTGATGGTCTTCAGCGGTGCAGCAGACGCTTTCCCCTTTTGGGCCGTGTCCGTAGATGTGGATTGTGCAAATGCGCTCATGCTGACCATGACGCACAGCACCACGGTAAGCACCAACAACGATCTCATCGGCTGACCTCCTTACAAAGCTGTTCTCGGGTCGGGTCTCCGCCCAGCAAACCAAAGTCGGGTTTGCTGGGCACCCGGTCTGTGAATTGCCTGTGGCCAACGACCGCATAGGAGTTTGCTCTCGACGCTCTGGGGAAGTCAAGCCCCACTCTCTTAGTGCTTACGAGGGGCAGTGATAAGTGTAGTCACGACTCCTGTTCCGAATGCGCAAAGTTTTGCAGCCACAGCCTTCAGCAGACTGCTAAGCCGTCTACTTTGCACACAAATTGTGGCATCTGGGTTGCGGTTCTGGGGGCAATGGCAGACAGGGGGCTGCCGCAGCTCTCGGACCCACAAGGCTCGGGGCTGCAATATCGAACCGATGGGCGCATTTGGGGCCAGAATACCAAGCGGAAGACTAGCAATAGAGTTGGTATTGCTGCTCTTACTGAGTCTGTTTGTCGCACACGGGGCGAGCTCACCACGACCTACGCGTCCTGTGAATCAGCGCCCCCTCCCTCCTCGACAGATAAAAATTGGCGCAGTAGTCTATAGCGTCGAAGTGGTACACGAGGTCCCACCAGCGGGCGATGCCTCTGGTCTCGCCGGGAAGACCTGCGATGACAACGCCTTCAGGGAAGGCTGGTGTGCGGCCAAAGGTCGTATTTATCTGGAAGCCGGGCGCACACTGCAACAGGAACGGACAACGTTGTTACATGAGATCCAGCATGTCATCCTGGGGACCGAGAATAGTGAAGAACCGATCACTTACCACGAGTTCATCTATAAACTCTCGCCCGAACTGCTTCAGGTATTCCAGGATAATCCATACCTTTATTTCTATTTGACAGCGCCGGGATGGAAGTAATTTGCTCCCCTGACCTTGCGCTGCCTGCCGGCGCAGAATAGCGAGAGCGATTCAAAAAAAATAGGTATTCAGCCGTGCCATAAAAACTCTTGTCATTCCGACAGTGACTGTGTCACAACTCGAAGCGCGACGCGATTCTTCCGCCCCGGAACGGCACGGCTGAAGTCCATCCGTTCACAAAGCAAGGCTACGGCAATCAGAGAACCGGCGGGAAACTTGTCAAGAGGGCGTACGTGAAGAAAACGCCGCAAGTGATTGTGCCGACTGAGAATAAATTTTTGCTACAGTGAGGGTAAAAGGTGCTTCAATGTGCTATTCTAAATTTAGAAGTAGCAAATGAGGGAGCCGCGCTCCCTCATTTGCTTTTTACGGCTACCCTATCTGGGTTCAAGGGTTACGGTAAGGCTCCTTTAAATGTCGGCGGGCGACATCCGCGAATGTAGAGCTGGTACCAGCAGCAAGCACGGCCTGATATTTCTGAACGGCAAGCTCGCGCTTCCTTAGCAAATCATACATTTCCCCCGCTGCTAGATTCGCCTTCTGGACCAGTTCGGGGTCGGCGGAAGGAGACTGGCGCACGGACTCGTAAGCCGCGGCGGCGCCGGCGAAGTCATTCTGTCCTCGAAGAGCCTCACCAAGCCCGAACGCCGCCAGTTCAAGATGAGGATGGTAATAGACGTCGCCTTGCCGGCCAAGGGAAAGCACCTTGCGGTAGGCGGCCACGGACTCCTCGCCGTGGCCGGCATCTTTCAGAATGTTAGCTTCTTCCAGTGCGAACAGAAAATTGCGCGGGTGGGCCGCGGTGATGCTGCGGACCACAAGCAGCGCATCCTCGAAGCGCTGCTCGCGGCGGAGAAAGAGCGCAAGGGCTATCCGGGCGTCCATGCTGGTTTCACCTCCAGCATTCGCCGCCTCATACAGGTATCGGATGCCCTTCTTCTTGCTGCCTTTTAGCCCGACCAGCGAGACAGCGGTTTTGATGGTCCAAGGTAGGCTGCCGGCCACATAGTTCTGCACTCCAACGATGGTCTTGGCGTCCTGATATCCTGGGGCCAGCCGAAGGACCTCCTCGTGGTCATGCTGCGCGCTGATCGCGCTGCGCAGCGCCGCGAACCACGCTTTATCCACCAGGGCCAGGTATTCGGCGCGCAGCCCAAGAGTTAGCCCCCGCGCATACAGCGCCTGCACGTCATGGGGGTCGCGCTCCAGCCGCTGACCGGATAGGGCCAGCGCTCGATCCGTGAGTTTCCTGATTTGGGCGCTCGCCTTGGGGTCGAAACTGAACTTCTTTTTGACCAGGAAGTTATTGGTTGAGTACAGACCCGTATCGAGCGCTCCGACGCGGTAGAGTTCGCGGTAAAACACCGCAGAAAGCAAGTGATTGATTGCAAAAGGATCATCCGGATGAGTCTTAAACTCCCGCTCAAAATCGCTGACGGCGGAGTCATATTCCAGGTTGTAATAGTGCTCAAAACCGCTGCGGGTGAGCGCGTCCTGCGGGGGTGGGCCAGTTATCGTATTGGCGAGGACGCCGGCAACGGCCTGGGCGCAAAGCGCGATTGCCCACCAGACAAGACAAAACATTAGCCATCGCTGATGTGCAGGACGCCCCGGGGTCATGACTGTTTGGCC
This sequence comes from Terriglobales bacterium, assembly GCA_035639935.1. Lineage (GTDB taxonomy): Bacteria > Acidobacteriota > Terriglobia > Terriglobales > Acidobacteriaceae > JAHFUA01. The sequence goes on along the minus strand of DASQXC010000469.1, from coordinate 1,316 downwards.
TGCTTGTGCAGATCACTTCGCAAGCCGATGCCCAAAGCCGCAGCGATTCAACTCCTTGTGCCTTTTGGGATTGCGAGCAGTCTCTGGAGTCCCAATGTGGAACTGTTAGGCAAAAATTACTCGCATGCCCGGTACGAACGCTTACGACTGCCAGAACTGCGAACACCCTTGCCGAACTAATATCGACATCGATGACACTTTGATCCGCAAAGCGCGCAGACTCACCCGCCTGAAGACCAAACGGCAGATCGTGGACAAAGCCTTGGAGCTGCTGGTTCGCTCTGAGAGTCGCAAAGGCATTCTTCGCTACTACGGGAGCGGCGTTTGGAAGGGCGACCTTAAAGGCTCGCAGTGGGAGATGCTCGCAAACGGTAAGCAGCCGCAAGAGGACCCGTAGTTATTGCGAATTGGTCGGGGTAGAGGGGCGGCCCACGAAGCTGAACAGCGGCCACAGCTTTTCGACACCGAATCCGTGGTACACTAGATTCGTGTCATGAGAACCAAGCTGCGAAATATCACGATCACGCTCGAGGAAAGGGTGGCGCGCTGGGCAAGGCTGGAAGCGGCGCGCAGAGACACCAGTGTCTCGCGTCTCTTGGCGGGCATATTGAAGGACCACATGCGCGAAAAGGCTGCCTACGAAGGCGCTATGCGGCGGGCGCTGGCGCGGAAACCCTTTTTGCGGAGCAGAGGCCGGTATTTGTCGCGCGAGGAGGCCCATGACCGCTCCGGTCTTCGTTGATACCAACGTTCTTATTTACGCGCTGGATGACGCCGACCTGGAAAAGCAAAGGGCGGCGCGTCTGTGGCGAGGGGAGTTGTGGAAGAGCCGTTGCGGTCGGATCAGTTTTCAGGTTCTGCAGGAGTTTTATGTAAAGGTCACAAAGAAATGGCCGGACGCCCGACAGGAAGCCCGGTCCGAAATACGCGATCTGCTGGCCTGGCGCCCTGTGCTGCTGGACAACGCGATCCTCGAAGATGGCTGGGGAGTCCAGGACCGCTACCAGCTTTCTTTCTGGGATGCGCTGATCGTGGCGGCGGCAAAAGCGGCTTCGTGCCCCTATCTCCTGACGGAAGACCTGCAGCCAGACCAGGACCTGGATGGGGTGCTCGTGGTCAACCCATTCCGCTCCGATCCTGCGTCGCTGCGGTAGTAACGACATGCCCAGGCAGCAGCCATCTACCGGAGCGACGCGTGCAAAGTGCATTACTCCCACCACGATTGATGCTGTGATCGCAGCCATTGCTTTGGAGCACAATGCGAGCGTGTTCACTCTCGACTGGGATTTCTCCGGAATCGCTCGTATCACGCGCCT
>DASQXC010000468.1:0-3344 GCA_035639935.1 Terriglobales bacterium | reverse complement strand
CACCGAGCCGATAGGCAGACCGCCCTGCTTCAAGCCGAGTTTCGCCTCGGCAAGAGCTTCGCGCAGAAGCTTTCGCTCATTCATGACGCCTACGCCTGCGAGGAGATTAGCACCGCTGCCAGCAAGGCACCATCAACGCGTTGCTACTGTCCAAGTATCAGCGGCAGCCCGTTCTTGTTGTTGCCCACGACCACTACCTTTGTGTTTGGGCTTCGGGCCAGGGATTCGGTGGCTTCTATTCCCTTCCACTCCAGCAGCGCCGGACTGATGCCCTGAGAAACGATCTGCTGGAAATCATGGATACCCTGCGCCTCGATGCGCTTGCGTTCCGCCTCCTGTTTCTCTTTCTGCAAGCGGAAGGACATGGCCAAGGATTCCTGCTCCGCCTGCTGCTTGGTTTCGATGGAGGCCTTCAGCGTGGTGGGCAGTTGGATATCGCGCAGCAAAACGCTCTCCACCTCGACCCCGCGCTTGTTCAGTTCGCGAGCAAGCTGAGCGTAGATCTCCTGCGCCACTTTCTCGCGTTCCCCCGTGTAGAGCGCATTGGCCGAGTGCGACGCCGTCGCTTCGCGGATGGCAGCGCGGAGACTGGGCTCGACGACTGTCAACACATAGTTTGGGCCAATCTGGCGGTAAACCTCGGCGGCCTTTTCGGGATTCAAGTGGAACAGCAGCGAGGTGTCCAAGGCCATTACCAGGCCCTCGCTGGAGGGCACGCTGGCCGATTCCTTGATCTGCTCGGTGCGGATGGACATCACGTTGTTGGATTTGAATGGGTTCACCAGATGCATGCCTTCGGGCAGCACTTCGCCAGTCACGCGGCCGAACAACGTGAGCACGCCCACGTGACCAGCAGGCACCTTGGCCACCGCGGCCAACAAGCAGATCACAATGAAAAATCCTGCCAGCGCCACCGCCAGCAGTCGCAAGAGCGGGGATCCCCCCGCGTCGATTACTCTCTCTTTGCCAAAACCGTAATTGCTCATGACGTTCGCCTCCTCTCGGAATTGTATGGCGCAGCGTCAAACGCGAACATCACCGCGACCCGCAGCACGGTTTGGAATCGTTAGCCGGAAAGTGTGATACTGTCCTACCTTCTTCCAGAGGAAGTCCCAATGCAGCATGCGCCGGGTTTCCTGAAATTGGTGAACGAAGCCAAAGCGCGCATCCGCGAGACCACTGTCGATGAAGTCAAAGGCAAACTCGATCGAGGGGAGAAGATCGTGCTCATCGACGTGCGCGAGGAAAGCGAATTTGCCAAAGACCATTTGCCCGGAGCGGTGCACCTGAGCAAAGGCATCCTCGAGCGCGACATCGAACAACGTGTACCCGAGCCCACGACGCCTATCGTGTTGTACTGCGGCGGGGGGTTCCGCTCCGCTCTCTCGGCGGACAATCTGCAGAAGATGGGATATAGCAGCGTCCTCTCGATGGATGGCGGCATCCGCGCGTGGCGAGAAAAAGGCTTTCCGCTCGCGAGCGGTTAAAGGGACACTCTAGGATTCTGATTTTCCTAGAATCGTCAGATGGCACGCCTAAGCGAGACGCGACGGCTGGATGAGCCCGGGACAAGATTGGGGACTCGTGTGATTGGTGGGCGTCTGCGCGTGTCCAGTTCGACCATGCGCGCCAGCAGGGCCAGCCACGTGCGACCCTCCTCTGTTTCTTGTGAAGCGGACATTCTCCACAGCGTGGCCGCATCGCGGCGTGCGATAGCATCGTGAAGCTGTTGTCCCCGCTTGTCATTGGCCACGGCTGGCGCTCCTTAACCGCAGACCCAGGGTCAGACAAGCGAAGCATACGCTTGCACAAGAAATGATGCAAGCACCAAATTTGGGCAAAGTTTGCAGCAACAAAGCGGTACGAAGGCTCCCGCATCAGCGTGTCCACTGGGTTCGCCGCGCTAGTGGCTGCTACACCAGCTCTTTGCAAAATGCCTTTTGCGTTTTGATGGTTTGGTATCCCATCCGCTCGTAGAAGACATGGGCGCCGGAGCGCAGCACATTAGAGCGCAACCGTACAGAACGGCAACCATGTGCTTGCGCCCAGCGCTCCGCTTGTGCCATGAGCACTCGCCCGACGCCGCGGCCACGATGGCTTTCATCCACTACGAGGCCGGCGATTTCGGCCGGCGTGTCTGCCACCAGCGAGTGATTCACAAATACGTGAATCCAGCCAATCAGCTTCCCGTCAACCTCGGCGACGTACACCGCATGGCCGCTCTGCCCGTCCACCTGAAGCAGCCTTCGGGCGGTCTCCTCCGCGGTCGAGGGATACCCCAGTTGGCCGGACAGGCGAGCGATATCGTCTGCGTCACCAGCAATCGCACGACGGATAGTCGGCTCAAATGAGGGTCTCATTGTGTATCAGACCTTTGTGGAGTTGTGGGCCACGCCGCGCATTTGCCTGTACTCCTCAAGGAAAGCTGGCGCAGACGAGCAGGAGCCTTGGATGCCGCAAGCGCACTCCAGGTGTATAGTAGTGCGCCATCTAAGGGGCCAATCTGGGAGGCCTGCCTTTAGCCAACCGGCGACTCCCTGATCACCAAGGCAGGCTCTCCCATGTCAGGATAGAACCACCAGAAGTTCCCATGCCTTGTTTCGCGGACAGGCATTCCCGACATCTGCGAAAGGCATGGCAAGGGGGATGCGATGAGGACTGCCAAGGAAAGCTCAGGGACCTTTCTGCGCGAGGCCCTGGTTGTGCTCTGCCTGTTTTCACTTGCCTATGCCGCCGACGCGCAAACCTTGACTACCGGGCAGGTGCTCGGTCGGCTCACCGACCCATCTGGAGCCGTCGTCCCGCAGGCGAAGATCGAGCTCCGTGACACTGCTACGGGTTCTGTGCGTGTTACCACGAGCGACCAGGCGGGCCAATACGCCTTTTCGCAAGTTACGCCCGGCGTCTACTCTGTTACAGCGATTGCTGCTGGTTTCGCGAAGGCACTTGTTTCACCGATAACCGTTGAGGTGGGGAAAAGCTCCACAATCAATATCGAGCTGAAGCTTGGCGGAACAACTGAAACAATCGAAGTGCGCTCCACGCCCGGCGCCGACTTGCAGACCCTGGATTCCACCGTGGGAAACACTGTGCGCAGTGAAGAGCTTTTGGCCTTGCCCACCATCGAGCGCAGCACCACCAGCCTGCTGTTGCTGCAACCGCTCGCCATGCCGCAACAATCCACTTCCACCTCGCAAGCCAGCCGCTTCGGTGGACAGGTGGCGGGTGCACGTAGCGATCAGAATTCCTTTCTGCTGGATGGCGGCGAGATCACCAACCCGACTTCCGGGAACTCTGATTATTGGAAGGCGTTCAGCGGGAGCCCGGAGGGCTCCATTCCGACG
>DASQXC010000467.1:0-3497 GCA_035639935.1 Terriglobales bacterium | reverse complement strand
CCTTGCGAGCCGCACAAGAGCAGGCGCGCATCGCGGCCGAGCAGCAGGCGGAACGGGAGCAGGCGCGGATCGCTGAGGTACACGAAGGCAGAATCAGCGCCGAGCGTGAAGCCGCGCGGCAACAGACTTCTTACGAGGCTCTGAGCCTAGCGCCGGCGGCGGAACTCCCGTCTGCCAAAAAGCTTGTCACTGGGAAAAAAGTACCCCGGCAGCAACCGCAGCGGACTCGCCAACGCACGCCGCCGCTTATGATGCGGCGCGGCCGTGCGCCCATCGCGATCTCGCAAAAGGCGGTGGTGACTGCGTTGGCGGCGAGCATCGTGCTGCTGCTCGGATTCTTCGCCTACGTCAACCGGCGTCCGGCATCGCCACTTTCCCCCGGCGCTTTGATAAACAATGGCTCAGTGAAGCAGGACAACCCGTTCGGCGCCACTACCATTACGCCGCCCCCGGCGACCCCCAAGCCTGCTGCGGTGAGGACTGCGGCCGCGAGGACTGCTGCAGTGAGGACTGCAAAGAGGTCATCACCTGTCCACCGCGCGGCCCGAAAACCGCAGCGCAGCGCGAGGCGTCTTCGGCCGCGCTCGCAAAATGACCCTGTGGCAGAAGATGAAGTCGTGGTTCGGCATTTCCAAACTTCCAGACCGGCACCGAACTCCCAGCCCACTGCCTCAAACAACCTGAAGCGGCATTCGGATATGGATTAGGTTTATGGATTAGTTTCGAAGCATTCGAAGCGCGGTGCCGCACCCTTCTTCTTTTGCAAGGGTGGGGTAGTTTACGTTTTCGAGCGGAACCTTTCCCGCTATTGCTTGGTCTGCCACGGGGGGGAAGGTTGCCCCGACGGATGTCTGTAGGCAAATCACACAATCTACGCAGCGAGAATGTGTGATTCCGCATCTGAAAGAAGGTGCAGCTTGGCGGACTTTCAATAGAGAACCCATTTTTCGCCATCCGGGTGGAGAAAGTCGCCATGCTATACTGCGCATAATTCTCTGCTCCACACGCGGGAGTCGCACTCGAGGGTATCGGCATAATGGCACGTGGTTCTCGTCGTTTTCTTCTCCTGGTAGTTTTTGTTCTCGTCTTCTGTGGCTGTTTGGGAGCCCTATTCGGGCAGCGCGTCAGTCCCGCTGCGCCCGGCAGCGACGCGGAGATCCGCGACAGCCTGCGTGTCTTCACGCAGGTCTACGACATCGTGGAACAAAACTATGCCGAGCCGGTGAACCCGGACAAAGCCATCTATAACGGCGCCATCCCGGGTATGTTGCGCGTGCTCGATCCGCACTCCAACTTCTTCGATCCCAAGTCCTATGCCCTGCTGCGCGAGGAGCAGCGCGGCAAATATTACGGCGTGGGGATGACGGTGGGCCCGCGTAACAACAAGGTCATCGTGATCGCCCCGTTCGTGGGCACGCCCGCATACCGCGCCGGCATCCGTCCGGGCGACGTGATTATCGCCGTGGACGGCAAGCCCACCGATAACCTGACGACCAGCGAAGTGGCAGAAATGCTGAAAGGCCCCAAGGGCACCACGGTGCGCATCAGCATCCTGCGGGAGGGCTCCGACAAGCCGTTAGAGTTCAGCGTGGTCCGCGACGAGATCCCGCGCGCCAGCGTGGACCTGCACTTCATGGTCAAGCCGGGCATCGGCTACATGCATATTTCCGGCTTCAACGAAACCACTGATTCAGAAGTCGCCCAGGCGCTGCAGCAGTTTGGCGACCTCAAAGGCCTGGTGCTCGATCTACGCCAGAATCCCGGCGGGCTGCTGAGCGAGGGTGTGGGCGTGGCTGACAAGTTCCTGAAGAAGGGACAGGTAATCGTTTCGCATCACGGGCGCGCCTCGGCCGAGAAGGTTTACCGCGCCAGCCACGGCAACGGCGGCAAGGAATTTCCGCTGGTGGTACTGGTAAACCGCGGGACAGCTTCAGCGGCGGAGATTGTTGCCGGCGCCATCCAAGACCACGATCGCGGTCTTGTCGTAGGCGAGAGCACCTTCGGTAAGGGACTGGTGCAGACCGTCTACCCGCTATCGGAAAACACCGGACTCGCGCTCACCACCGCCAAGTACTACACCCCCAGCGGCCGCCTGATCCAGCGCGAGTACACCGGGCTTTCACTTTATGACTACTACTATAACAAGGGCGAGAATGGCAACGGCAACCACGAGGTAAAGCTCACTGACAGCGGACGGACGGTGTACGGCGGCGGCGGCATCACGCCCGACGTGAAAGTGCTTACCCCCAAGACCAATAAGTTCGAAGACTCGCTCTTGCAGCACTACGTCTTCTTCAATTTTGCCAAGCATTACCTGATCAGCCGCCACATCTCGCGCAGCTTTGAAGTGGACGATCAGGTGATGAACGAGTTCCGCAAGTTCCTCGAAGACCAGAAGGTGCCGTTTACCGAAGGTGATCTCGTCGAGAACGCCGAATGGATCAAGAACAACATCAAGAGCGAGTTTTTCATCTCCGAGTTCGGCCAACAGGAAGGACTGCGGGTCCGGGCCGAGACCGATCCGCAGGTACTGAAGGCGCTCGACCTGCTGCCCCAGGCCAAAGCCCTCGCCGATAACGCCAAGAGGATTGTGGCCGAGCACCAGAGCAAGGCACTTGGCCAACAATAGCCTGCTTCAATCATCTAGGGTTAAGGCCCGCGGAAAGCGGGCCTTTTCACAAGGGTGAACCACTCCAAGAGCTATCAGTGTACAGCTTGTCTGACGTCCGGAATTTCCCGCGTCTCTGTTAGAAGACTTTCATTGAGGCAAATCTGGATTTGTTGCACTGATGCTTCGATGACCTGCTTCTTCACGCCATCCAGCTTGTAAGTACAGTAAAGGATAGGCTGTAACGCATTGCGGATTTGGTGATTCAACTCTCTCCGCAAGCGTTGTCGCTCGGCCTCGAAGGAGAGAAGCTTGTAAACCAGGAGAGATCCCACGGCCCCAGCCACCGAGTTGGATGCGAGCGCGATACCCGGCTCCCGCCACCCCGTCTTAAGCGCATAGCGAACTAGGAACTCCCCGAAAAACTCAGCAGCCATGATCGAGGCCCCCACTCCCACCGCTAGCAACACTCTGTGAAATCTGGTATTGGGCAGCGTGGTTGCCATTACGCCACGCTACTGAGGTCACGGAAGAGAGTCAATACTTCAAGTGTGGTGCAGTCGAAAAAGAGGAGTCGGACACAAGCAGCTTGACGTCACACCTCTCGTGGCTGCCATGGAAGCACGTTTCCATTCCGCGCAAACTGTTGCAGCATTCTTCAAAAATTGCGGGGTGACTTTCGTCATCGCTGGACCCCTGGGATTCCCCCGCAAGTAACTCAAGTAACGACGCTTTTGGCGCGGCCCGGTGGTCGGACGCACGGGCAAATCCTTTCGGAAAGTCAGTTGCCCTTGGAGCGAACGACTTCCCCCATGTAGTCACTCTTCGGGGGCACACGAAAGGAAGTGCTATGTCTTTGCATCACTGTAAGCAGTTGTCACTCGCGCTG
>DASQXC010000466.1:0-5176 GCA_035639935.1 Terriglobales bacterium | reverse complement strand
TATCACCGTCTGCGGTTGCGCACTCTTGCTACGCTGGCCGCCGCATCGGTGTATCTCCAGCTCATACTGGGAGCAGCCTTCAGGCATTCCGGCATCAAACTGCTGCCGCACCTGATCAGCGCGGTAGCAGTTACTGTCTTGGTGTTATGGACGGGTACGCGTGTCCTGGCAGAACACTCGGGCGTGCCGCAGTTGCGGTGGACGGCGCGCACCCTCATAGCTCTGCTACTCGTGCAACTCAGCCTTGGATTAGCAGCGTATCTGACGCGCGTTGCGTGGGGCAAAGCAGCACCCCAGCCCTTGCCCGGCATGGTGATCGCGACCGTGGCACATGTGGCCGTGGGCGCACTGGTGCTGGCAAATTCGGTGGTGTTGGCGCTGCTGGCTTACCGGCACACCTCGAGGCAGGTTGAATTCGCAGTGACGCATTCCGCGCCGGGCACGGTGGTGGCATGAGCACGGCAACCCAGCCGCTCATTCTCGCGCGCGGCGGCGTTGTGGCTGTAGTGCAGGACTATGCAGAGCTCTTGAAGCTGCGCGTGACCTCGCTCATCGTGATGACCGCCTGGTGCGGATACTACCTCGGCTGCATAAAGGCGGGCAGGACTTCTCTGGATTGGCGACTGCTGCACGCCATGTTGGGAATAGCATTAGTGGCCGGCGGAACTGCCGCATTCAACGAGATCATTGAGCGCCATGAGGATGCGCTTATGCGGCGGACGCAACACCGTCCCCTGCCGGCCAAGCACATGAGTCTGACTCATGCAGTGCTGGTCGCACTGGTGGTTACTGTCGGCGGCGTGATCTATCTCTGGTATATGGCCAACCAAGGGACGGCTTTGCTGTCGCTAGCAACCGTGATGGCCTACCTGGGACTTTACACGCCGCTCAAAAAGATATCGCCACTCTGCACTTTTGTGGGCGCATTCCCTGGTGCCATGCCGGGTGTGCTGGGTTGGACGGCAGCTCGCGGCCGTCTGGAAGTCGAAGCCCTGATGCTGTTCGCAATCGTTTTCCTCTGGCAGTTTCCGCATTTTCATTCCATCGCTTGGCTCTATCGCGAAGATTACGAGAACGCCGCTATCCGCATGCTGCCGGTAGTGGATGCCGACGGCAGAACGACGATCCGCGCCATACTGTTTTATCTGGCGATTTTGATCCCAGTGAGCCTGACGCCGACCTTGCTGCACATGGCGGGCTGGTTTTATTTGGGTGGCGCCCTGGTGCTGGGCCTTGCATTCCTCGCCAGCTGCGTGCGGTTGGCGGTGCTGAAAATGCCTCCCAGCAAGCCGCGATCCAAGCGGAGAGCGCGACAAGTGCTGATCGCCAGCGTCTTCTATCTTCCACTGCTGTTCGCGCTGATGATGCTCAATGCCGCTGCCTGAAGTGGAAGCCGCCCTTGCCTCGCAGGAGGAGCGAACTCCAGCATCCCCGGTGATTCGAATCGAGCGCCTCAGTCATCGCTACGACCAGCGGCAGGCGCTGGAGGAGCTGACATTTGACGTGCGCCCGGCGGAGATCTTCGGCTTGCTCGGCCCTAACGGCAGCGGCAAAACTACACTGTTCCGCATCCTCTCGACCCTGATGCTGCCGACAGAAGGACACGCGCTAGTCATGGATCACGACTCCGCCCGCGAGCCTAACGAGGTGCGACGCGAGATCGGCGCCGTGTTTCAGGCCGCAAGCGTGGACGCCAAGCTCACAGCCGCCGAGAACCTTTGGCATCAGGGCCATCTCTATGGCTTGCGGGGAAAGGAGCTCAAGCAGCGAATCCTGGAGATGCTGGCCCGCGTAGGCCTCGCGGATCGCGCGGGCGACCGCGTGGAGACCCTCTCCGGTGGCCAGCAACGCCGGGTTGAGCTTGCCAAGGGCCTGCTGCATCATCCCTCGGTCCTGCTGCTCGACGAGCCTTCAACCGGACTAGATCCTGGGGCACGCCGCGACCTATGGCTCTATCTCAAGATGCTGCGTGACCAGGAGCGCGTAACCGTGGTCGTGACCACGCACCTGATGGAAGAGGCCGAACACTGCGACAGACTTGCGATCTTGAATGAGGGCAGGCTGGTTGCGCTAGGCACCCCGGAGGAATTGAAGCGCGAGATTGGCGGCGAGGTCATCGTGATGGAGGCGCAAAATCCGGAATCGCTGGCGCGGCGGATCAGCGAGCGCTTCGGCGGGCCCTGCAACGTGATCGACGGCAAAGTGCGCCTTGAACGCGAACACGGCCACCGCTTCGCTACGGAGGTGGTTGAAGCGTTCCCCGGAGAGATCGATTCGATTTCCGTCAGCAAGCCTACGCTGGAGGACGTGTTCATCGACCGCACTGGTCACCGCTTCTGGAGAGAGGAGACAAGCTAAAGCATGGCTCAGGCCACCGCGATTCCAGCTCTCGCGCACGGGACAGCCCGGAGCCGGATGTGGCTCGCCGTCGCTTCCCTGTGGTGGCGGGAAATTGTGCGCTTTTATCGACAACGCAGCCGCGTCCTGGGCGTGATCCTGTCGCCGCTGGTGTTCTGGCTAGTCATCGGCTCGGGCTTCGGAACATCGTTCCGTTCCGGGTCGGGCGGCGGCGGACAACACTACCTGGAGTATTTTTATCCCGGCGCGCTGATCCTGATCGTGCTATTTACCTCGATCTTCACCATGATGTCGGTGATCGAGGACCGAAAGGAAGGATTTCTGCTCTCGGTACTAGTCGCGCCAATCAGCCGCTCCGCGATCGTGCTGGCCAAGGTGCTGGGCGGAACCACGCTGGCGGCGATGCAAGGTCTGATTTTCCTGGTATTCGCACCAGCGGTGGGCGCGCACATTGGGCTGGCACAATTCGGGATCATAGTGCTGGTGACGGTGCTGGTTTCGTTTTGTCTGACGGCACTTGGCTTTGCGGTAGCGTGGAAAATGGAGTCGGCGCAGGGCTTTCACGCAATAGTAAATCTGTTCCTGATTCCGCTGTGGCTGCTCTCGGGTGCGCTGTTCCCGATCGCCGGCGCCTCGGGCTGGATCCGCCTGCTGATGCGGGGCAATCCTTTGACCTATGGAGTCGAGGCGCTGCGTACGGCGCTCTTCCCGGCCATGACCGGTTCGGTTTTTCCGCTGGGACGCTCAATCGCAGTGCTGGCGGCGTTTTCGGCGTTCGCGTTTACTGCGGCCTTCTTGCTGGCGAACCGCCGCAGCACGAACCCGGCGGCATGACGAGTACCGAGTACCGAGTACAAGCCTAGGCTGTAAAAGTCGGTACTCGGTACTAAATTCAAATGATTGATTACGCGATATTCCCGGTGATCAACGCTACGCTCAACGGTACCAGCGCGCTGCTGATCGCGACCGGCCGCGTGCTGATCCGGCGCGGGCGTGTTCCCCTGCACCGGGCGTGCATGATCGCGGCCGTGCTCTGCTCCACAGCATTCCTAGGTTCCTATCTCTGGTATCACGCGCATGTGGGCAGCGTGCGGTTTCAGGGGCAGGGCGCGGTGCGTCCCGTGTATCTCGCAATCCTCGCTTCGCACACGTTGATGGCAGCAGTGGTAGTGCCGCTGGTGGCCGTTACACTGGTGCGGGGGCTGCGGGCGCGCTTCGATCGTCATCGCGCCATCGCGCGCTGGACATATCCCATTTGGCTTTACGTCTCGATCACCGGCGTGGTGATCTACGTGATGCTGTATCAGCTGTACGCGGCGCCGAAGACAATCGCGGGTTTTTGAATGCCGAACGTACGGCTGAAGATCGATGTCGGTGGCACGGTAGGCGACGAGGCTTGGCGCAAGATCCGCCAGTTCGACGAAATTCAGAGCGCTGCCTTCGGGCCTGAGTATGGCTCCAGCGGCGAATGCAAGCACGCGTCCTCGGCGCCACACGCGAACGGAGAATGGCGTGGAGCCCTCATCCGCGTGCGCGATCCCCTGCTGGCGCAATATGCGATGTCGCACTACATGGAACAGGAGCGCGTGCTGGACGCGGATGTGGAGTAGTAACGCCGGCCTGCAATCGGGCTCGGACGTGGGCGGGACGCCCACGGGACAGTCCGGCGGGAGCGGCGGTGCTACACGATGGCGGAGCAAGAAGTCACAATGACGCCCAAACGGCCCATGCCACGGCGCACCAGGATTCTCTTCTATATCGTGGCGTGGTTTATTGTGCTGATGCCGTTTTTGTTCTGGCGAGGCACGTGGTTCGGGCGGCCACTGAACGACCCTGAAATCACTAAGTACCTGCACGACGACCGCAAACCCCGTCATATTCAGCACGCGCTGGTGCAGATTGGCGAGCGGATCAACCGCGGCAATCACAACATCGAGCAGTGGACGGGAGACTTGGTGCGTCTGGCCAGCTATCCGGTGGAAGAGGTCCGTAACACTGACGCCTGGGTGATGGGCCAGGACAACTCCAACCAGCAGTTCCATGAGGCGCTTCTGAAGATGCTCTACGATTCCTCGCCGCTAGTCCGGAGCAATGCGGCGCTGGCACTGGTCCGCTTCGGCGACGCCAGCGGCCGGCCCCAGATCGTCGCCATGCTCAAGCCGTTGGCGGTGACCGCCCCCGCTGCGGGCCGGGTTACTGCTGTGGCCCGCGCGGGCGAGGCAGCGAATCATGCGACGGTGCTCGCGAAGCTCGAGCGCCAAGGGCAACTGGTCGAGGTGCGCGCGCCGATTTCCGGGCACGTGCACTCTATCGAGGCGCAGGTGGGCGCCGACGTCGCCGAAGGCGGCCAGCTCGCGGTACTGAACCCCGGCGACGACCAGGTATGGGAAGCGCTGCGCGCCCTATACGCCATCGGCCAGCCCGACGACCTGCCGGTCATTGCTCCCTACAGAAACCTGTCGCACGATTATTCTCAGCGCATCGCACAGCAGGCGAAGGAGACGGAAAAGGCCATCCGAGAGCGTGCCTTGCGCTAGCTTTTCCCCTAAGCTTGCAGTAAAGTTTCCGCCCTGATGGGTGGAGACGCGGCATGCTGCGTCTCTATAGGGACCGTCGGAGGCAACGTGAGACTCCGGCTCTTGCTCATCCTGCTGTTGCTGGCTGCCCCAGACTTGGCTGCAGATGCCGACAAATCACCGGCTTCGGCAGCGGCAGTCAAGGCCGTCTTGCCGAATATGGAAAATCTATATACCGACCTGCACCAGCATCCCGAACTATCGTTCCACGAGCAGCGAACTGCGGCTACGCTCGCAGACGG
>DASQXC010000465.1:0-2218 GCA_035639935.1 Terriglobales bacterium | reverse complement strand
TTACCTGCGCGAGGCCTATCACCCGATGGTCGGCTTTCTCTACGGCTGGGTCCTGCTGCTGGTCATCCAGACCGGCGGCATGGCGGCGGTGGCCGTGACCTTCGCGCGCTACTTCCTTGAAGTCACCGGCTGGCAGGCACGCGAGTGGATTGTGGGCGCTACGGCGCTTGGTCTCTTGACGCTCATCAATTGTCTGGGCGTGCGCCCCGGCGGCACCGTGCAAAGCGTCCTGATGGTGATGAAGATCGCTGCCATCACCCTGCTGGTGGGTGTTGGTTGGGCCCTGGCGGGCGCATCTCGTTTTTCCTTTCATCCATTGATCGGCAGCAGCATTTCTCCCGAGCTGCTGTCGTCGTTTGTCGCAGCGATGGTTCCGGTGCTGTTCGCCTACGGCGGTTGGCAGACCGCCAGCTTCGTCGCGACGGAAATGCGCAACCCGGCGAAGGACCTTCCGCGCGGACTGCTGATCGGCGTCGGCGGCGTGATCACGTTGTACGTGGCGGTCGCTTTTGTATGCGTACGCGTGCTCGGAGCCGCTGGCCTCGCAAGCACCACCACGCCCGCTTCGGCGGTGATGAAGGCCGCGCTGGGACCGCGCGGCGGTACATTGGCTGCTCTGGCGATCGCAGTCTCCACGCTGGGATTTCTCAGTCAATCGATCCTGACAGCGCCCCGCGTCTATTTCGCCATGGCGCGCGATGGCGTGTTCTTCCGCAGCATAGCGAAAGTGAATCAGCGCACACGGGCTCCAGTGTTCGCCATCTTGTTGCAGAGCGCGTGGACGGTGGTGATCGCGCTTTCCGGCCGTTATGAACAGATCCTGAATTATGTCGTCTCCATGGATTTCATCTTCTTCGGATTAACGGCCCTGAGCTTGTTCATCTTCCGAAGACGCGACGGCCAGCCCGTGGCGCTCGCTCAGACCGTCCCCGGACACCCCTACAGCACGGCGCTCTTCATTGCCGCCTCATGGTTGGTGGTTCTGAATGCGATTTATCGCTACCCGGCGAACACTCTGGCGGGAATGTTTATTCTGTTTTTGGGCGTGCCCGTGTATTTTGTGTGGCGGCGCAGCCCGCGCGCAGAGGGAGTTGCCCAGTGAGCGGACGCACCCGCATCCATTCGCCGTACATGGAATTTGCCAAGCTGCACGCTGGCCGGCGTTTCAATCTCGCGACCAGTGGGATCGCGAATTATCCCCTGGCGGAATTGCCGGTGCGGCTTGAAGACTTGGAGCTGACCGGGCCCGACGGCTACGGCTACGAACCCTTGCAACAGCGCTTGGCGAAAAAATCCGGTGTGGATCCGGATTGCATCGTGGCCGCGACCGGCACCTCCCTCGCCAACCATTTGGCCATGGCCGCTGCGGCGGAGAGCGGCGACGAGGTCCTGATCGAAAAACCTGCCTACGAATTGCTGGTGACAACGGCGCAGTTTTTGGGGCTGCGGGTCCGCAGGTTCGCGCGCCGCGAAGAAGACGGGTTTCGCATTGACCCCGCAGAAGTAGAACGGCAGCTTACGCCTCGCACGCGCCTGATCGTGATCACCAACCTTCATAATCCGAGCGGAGTGCTCACCGACGAGCCCACGTTGCGGCGCTTGGCAGAGCTGGCGCGCAGCACGGGAGCGCGGGTGCTCGTGGACGAAGTCTATCTCGACCTGGCGTTCGGCGAGGCTGTGACGTCGGCGGCGCATGTCTCGCTTCAGGATTTCATCGTGACGACCAGTCTTACCAAGGCCTATGGACTGAGCGGCCTGCGATGCGGATGGATTGTCGCTGAGCCCGAATTGGCCCGGCGCATCTGGCGGATCCAGGACCTTTACGGCGCCGGCGACGCACACCCCGCCGAGCGGTTGAGCGTGCTGGCGCTCGATCACCTGGATCGTATTGCAGCCCGTGCCCGCAGCTTGCTGGAGAGGAATCGGCCGCTGCTTGATGATTTCCTTGCTTCGCGGCGCGATCTGCAAGGCGTCCGGCCCGAGTTCGGCACCATCGTGTTTCCCCGCCTCCTGCATGGGAACGTGGATAGACTCGTGTCTTTGTTGCAGGAAGAATACGAGACTTCGCTTGTACCGGGGTCCTTTTTCGAGATGCCGCAGCATTTCCGCATCGGCATCGGAAGCGAGACTGAAATGGTAGCCGAGGGTCTGCGGCGCTTGGGGAACGCACTCGACAAGGGTGAGGCTGTTCGCTGATGGAGGGTGCCCCACCCTTGGC
>DASQXC010000464.1:0-8998 GCA_035639935.1 Terriglobales bacterium | reverse complement strand
ATGAACGATCTCGCGCTGCTGGTGAAAGAGAAGGCAGATAGCGCATCGGAGATCGTCCACGTGCCCTACGAGCAAGCTTACGAAGAGGGCTTCGAAGACATGCCGCGGCGCGTCCCTGACATCACCAAAATCAATCGCCTCCTCGGCTGGCAGCCGACTATCGACGTGGACGAGATCGTGGAAAAGGTGATCGAATTCCAGCGTGGTGGTGCGCGCCTTGAGGAAGCCGTGGCCCACGCATAAAGCTGTGTGTGGTGAATAGGGAGAGACTTGATGGGCGGTTCGTTGGCCCTGGCACTACGTAGTGCCCAGATTGAGGAACAACACCCGGTTTGTCCCGGATGCTCAGAACCCGTCAATCGCTGTTTGGGAGAAGTCGCCGCAACGAAAATCTTTCTCTGCCATAGCTGCGGGCTGACCTTCACCGATTGCAGCGTCACAAGTTCCTACGGTCACGAAGAGTGGTACGAATGGTTGAAATTCACGCCTGAGACGGGCGAAAAATACCTGCGATTCCAGACGGAGATGTTCACCCGTCAACTGCACATTCTCTCTCGCTTGGCGCCTGGAAGGGATCTCCTGGACGTTGGTGCTGGCCTCGGTATTTTTGCCAGGATTGCCAGCACGAATGGCTGGCGCGCCATCTGCGCTGAAATCAATCCCCGCGCCAAGAAATTCGGCGCGGAGATTTATGGCCTGCAATATCGGGATCTTGATTCCATCCCACAGGCCAGCATGGACGTCGTGCGGCTCTCACACGTGCTGGAGCATGTCAGTCAACCACGTGCGTTCCTGGCGCGCCTCCGCGATTGTCTGCGCCCGGAAGGAATTTGCGTTGTCCTTGTACCGCATTACGAGCCTCTGAACTGTGTCATCAAGAATTTGGTTCTAAAGTGCGTCCCGGGTAAACACGATTTTCGAGGGCACGTATATTCGCCCCAGCACGTCCTCGGCTTTACTCGTGCTTCCCTCGCCCGGGTCTTTCAGCTTGCCGGTTTTATTCCCGTTGAGGTGCGCTCGGTAAGCCGCGGCGATCGCACCTACTATCCTTGGATATCGGATGATGCTCGACTCTCCGCCAAGGAAGTCGTTTTTGAGTTGATCAAGGTGGGAAATTTTTTGGGACGAGGTAGCTGGCTGGTCGGATACTTTCGCAAATCGCGAATTTGAGCCCGGCCATTCCTCAGGCACGGCTTCTAGATCCAAATTCGGGGATTTCGCCTAGGAGTCGAGATTTGCAATCAGCAACGCCCAACCTGGAACGACGGCAGCCAGCTATCAGGTCGCAGGCTGCTGCCAGGCCGCAACAGATAAGGTTGGCGATAATCAGCACTCATCCGATTCAATACCACGGACACTGGTTCAGGGCACTTGCGGCGCGTCCGGAACTGGATCTGCACGTTTTTTATTGTTATGACCCTAGCCCGTCTGACCAAGCGCGAGCCGGATTCGGGGTGGAATTCGAGTGGGACATCCCGCTGCTCGCGGGTTATCGCTATACATTTCTGAACCGCCGTTTCAAGCAGCCAGCGGAGCTGCTTGCGCCCTCGTTCCCGCAGATCTTGCAGGCCCTTGAACGAGACCATTACGACGCGGTGTTGGTCAACGGCTGGCATTACAAGGCGGCCTGGCAGACTATATTCGCTTGCTGGAAGCTCGGCGTCCCCGTGATGGTGCGGGGCGACTCGCAATTGGCATCACCTCGCAGTGCTGTGAAGCGCTTGCTGAAGTATCCCCTGTACAGATCCTTTATCCCGCGGTTCGATGCCTGCCTCGCGGTCGGCACTCGCTCTCATGACTACTACATGCACTACGGCGCAGATCCGCAGCGGGTGTTTGTGGTGCCCCATGCTGTCCAGGATGATTTATTTCATCCCCCGGCCGACGACGCGCAACTCCCGCGCAAGGCGGTGCGGCGGAAATGGGGACTCCAGGACCAACAGACGGTGTTTTTGTTCGCCGGTAAGTTCATCGAGCCGAAGCGGCCTTTGGATTTTTTGCGGGCCATGGAAGCAGCCGCCCGCAAAGAGCCTGCCATTGCCGGGCTAATGGTAGGCGATGGTCCTTTGCGCTCGGGTTGCGAGGAGTTCGTCAACAGCCGGCAACTCCCGGTACGCTTCACCGGGTTCCTGAATCAGTCGCGTATGGTGGAGGCGTACGCCGCTTGCGACTGCCTCGTGCTGCCTTCCAACTGGGAAAGCTGGGGTTTAGTGGTCAATGAAGCCATGTCGTGCTCGCGGCCGGCGGTGGTCAGCGATGCCGTAGGCTGCGCTCCCGATCTGGTGCATGATGGCCGTACCGGCGCGGTGTTCCCAGCAGGTAATGTCGATGCATTGACGGAAATCTTGATTGCTTTTGGCGGTGATCCAGAGGGTCTGCGCGATATGGGGCAACATGCACGCGCAGCTTTGCGGCCCTATTCTCTCGATGCTGCTGTGCAGGGCGTCCTCGATGCGGCTGAGGCGGTCACGAAAGGCGTTACGAAATGAAAGGCATCAGTAAAAACCCCGGCGGGAAAATGCTGATCCTGGGGGCTCCTCCTCTGGCTGCCACTTTCTTCCTGTGGCTCACCCGGTTGAACGAGATCACGGTATTCGAGTTCTTGGCTTCGGCAGCTTTGCTCGCAACCGCTTGGATACCCTACTACCGGTGGAGAGTGACCGGGGAGCGCTATCTTCCCGTGTTCCCCATGCTCAGCTTTATGTACTGGGTCTATTACGTTCTGGCGCTGTTCTGGGGGGCTCGCCGGCTTCACCGAGAACTAGCTGAGCGGTCAATCGAGCAAGCGCTCTTGCTAGCGGCCATGGGCGTGGCTTGTTTGTGGCTCGGGAAGTGGATGGGAATAGGTCGGCGCCTGGTCTCACGCAAGGTGTTCGATATCGAGGTCACGCGCCAGCATTCCTGGTCATACATTCGAGCTGCCCTGCTGATAAGCCTTCCTTTGACGTTCGTCGTTCAGTCACGCGCTTACCTGTTTGGGAGTGGCGGTCGGCAATTGCTTGTGATCCTGGCTTCCACCGTCTCCATGGCGCTCTTCGTATTGCTGTTCCGAAAGCTGTTGCGCGGGCAGGCAAACCACGGAGAGATTCTGCTGATCAGCGTTTTCCTGATCGGCAGGTTTGTCGCCGGGATCGCCTCCGGTTGGTTGGGTACCGGCGCCGCTCTTATGGTCACATGTGCGGTGGCTTACCTTTACGAGCAGCGCAAAGTCCCCACTTCTGCCGTGGTGCTCGTATTGGCCTACATTCTGTTCTTTCAGGCAGGGAAGGAGACGTTTCGCAAGACCTTCTGGGGAGAGCGGGTAGATTCAAGCGTGAGCCAAAGAATTTCTTTCTGGTCCAGCGAGTCCCTGCGTAACTGGGAACTCACGTTGCGAAATCCCAATACCGACAACTGGCGTCGTCTGGCAGACAGGAGTCTCGGTCGCTTGTCCTTGCTGCAACAGACTGCGCACGTGCTCGACCTGACTCCCGACGAAGTACCCTTCCAGTATGGGCGCTTGTACTCTTACATGCTCGTGACACTTATCCCCCGGGCCGTCTGGCCGGAGAAGCCTTCGGTCAACGACGCCAATCGCTTTTACCAGGTGGCCTACGGGCTCACTGATCCCGAGCACCTGGACACCGTCTCGATCGCCGTTGGGACCGTGGCGGAGAGCTTTATTAATTTCGGCTGGTGGGGTCCCTTGTTAGTCATGATTCCGCTGGGCATCTTTTTCGATTACCTGCAACACGCATTTCTGGCACGCGATTCAGGGTGGGTACTGAATGCCATCGGGATCGCATTGATTCCCACCTTTCTCACTGTTGAGAGTCAGTTGGCACAGTACTTGGCTGGTATTCTGCAGTGCATTGCCGTAGTCCTGCTGGTCCTGTGGCCGGTGCTGCACACACGGTTGCGGGAAGGAAAGAACGCTCCCCAACTGGATGACTTTGAGCGAGTTGCCAGGCTGCGGATGCCCTTAATGGAGCCCCGGCGGTTCTTGTAAAGATCTTCCGTACGTGCATTCAGAGTACTACGTCGCGAGGCGTTTCTAGGCATGCACGCTGGGGATTACCGGGTTGAGCTAGCAAGCAATACAATCTTATGGTCAGGTCAACTCATTAACAAAGAACGCCTATGCCCAGCCGAAATCCCTTTGAACTCGATCTTGACAAGAACTCCGCCAATTTCGTGCCGCTAACGCCACTGACGTTCATCCGGCGCACCGCGGAGGTGTACCCGCAGCGCACCGCGGTCATTCACGGGGACCTGAAGCGCACTTGGAAGCAGACTTACGAGCGCTGTGTGGGGCTGGCCTCGGCGCTCAAGCGCTGCGGCATCGGCCTCGGCGACACGGTCTCGCTCATGGCTCCCAATATCCCCGAGACGCTCGAATGCCACTTCGGCGTGCCCATGGCGGGCGCTGTCCTCAATGCACTCAACATACGCCTCGATGCCGAGTCCATCGCGTTTATGCTCCAGCATAGCGACAGCAAGCTGCTCATTACTGACCGCGAGTTCTCGCCGGTAATATCCAAGGCGCTAGGCATGCTTGAGCAAAGGCCGGTGGTGGTCGATATTGACGACCCTCTCGCCAAGGGCGGTGAACGGCTGGGCCACCGGGCCTACGAAGCCTTGCTCGCCGAAGGCGACCCAAACTATGCCTGGGAGTTGCCGGCCGACGAGTGGCAACCCATTGCCCTGAACTACACCTCCGGCACCACCGGCAATCCCAAGGGTGTTGTCTATCACCACCGCGGGGCTTATCTGAACGCCATCGGCAATGTGCTCACCTGGGCCATGCCGCATGCTCCTACCTACCTGTGGACGTTACCCATGTTCCACTGCAACGGCTGGTGCTTTCCCTGGACGGTAACCGCGATGGCGGGCACGCACGTCTGTCTTCGTGCCGTGACCGCCAAGGCGATGTACGACGCGTTTGTGGAGCGCGGAGTCACACACATGTGCGGCGCGCCGATCGTGCTGGGCATGCTGGTCAATGCACCTGATCAGGTTCGCCGCGAGCTGCCGCGTCGCGTACAGGTGATGACCGCCGCCTCGCCGCCGCCCGCTGCCGTGATCGAGAAGATGCAGAAGCTCGGCTTCGATGTCACTCACGTTTACGGACTTACCGAGGTGTACGGGCCGGTGACGGTGTGCGCCTGGCACGACGAATGGGACTCGCTGCCGATTGAGCAGCAGGCGGTTTATAAAGCCAGGCAAGGCGTGGCCTACCTCACCTTGGAGGCACTGATGGTTGCCGACGCCGCCACCCTGAAGCCTGTGCCAAAAGACGGTATGACCATGGGTGAGGTTTTCATGCGCGGCAACACCGTCATGAGCGGCTATCTCAAGAACCCGAACGCCACCCGCGAGGCGTTCGAGGGCGGCTGGTTCCACACCGGCGATTTGAGTGTGTGGCATCCCGATGGCTATATCGAGCTGAAGGATCGCTCCAAGGACATCATCATCTCGGGCGGCGAAAACATTTCCACCATCGAAGTGGAATCCGTCCTCTACAGGCACCCGGCGGTGCTTGAGGCCGGCGTCGTGGCGCGTCCTGATGAGAAATGGGGCGAGACACCGTGCGCCTTCGTTACCTTGAAGGAGGGCGCAACCGCCACGGAGCAGGAGATCATCGACTTCTGCCGCCAGCACCTGGCGCACTTCAAAGCGCCCAAGACCGTGGTCTTCGGACCACTCCCCAAGACCTCAACGGGCAAGCTGCAGAAGTTCAAGCTGCGCGAACAGGTGAAGGCGATTTAGTCGCCCGGTCCATGTTTGCTGTTATGCTGCCATCGCTCCGGCGGGCAGCGCTCAGAGCCCGTGGCGACTCGCGAACTCGCCGGCGCTCGGAACGACGCGACCTTGCGGCTGTCCGGTCAAGACACTAGACTGGTTGCAACAGCGGTACATGATCGGAAATCAACATAGATAGAACTCTGATAGAACTCTCCAGGACGAATCACCGCTCGTGCGCTCTTGTATACCGGCGCACCCAAGTGCTTTGTTGACGGAAAGAGACAAGCCATGACGACTACAAAACTTGCGCTGCCAGTGGAGCCCCAAGTAACCGAGAGCGATGTTGATGAGACTGCGGAGTGGATCGAAGCCTTCGATCAGGTAGTTGCGGAAGAAGGACCATCCGCCGGCGCGCGATTGCTCGCGACACTCACCGGGCGCGCGCGCCAGGCCGGCGTAGACCTGCCCATCCAGTTGAACACTCGCTACCTGAACACCATCCGGGTTGAGGAGGAGGAGCCCTATCCCGGCGACCGGCTTATCGAGCGCCGCATCAAGAGCCTGGTCCGCTGGAATGCCATGGCGATGGTGCATCGCCAGAACAAGAAGGACCCCGGTATCGGAGGACACATCTCCACTTATTCCTCGCTGGCGACGCTGCTGGAGGTCGGCTTCAATCACTTCTTTCGCGCCTGCTATGTCGATCAGCCCGGCGATTTTCTCTATCTGCAGGGCCACGCCTCGCCCGGCGTTTATGCCCGCGCCTATCTCGCCGGCCTGCTGACCGAGGACCAGATCAACAATTTCCGCCACGAGCTTCGCGATGCGCCTGGTCTTTCCTCCTATCCGCATCCCTGGCTGATGCCGCATTTCTGGCGTTTCCCGACGGTCTCGATGGGGCTGAGCCCTATCAACGCCATCTACCAGGCGCGCTTCATGCGCTATCTCGAGAATCGCGGTCTGCTGCCCAAGACGGACCGCAAAATCTGGGCCTTCGTTGGCGATGGCGAGATGGACGAGCCGGAGAGCATGGGCTCGCTCACCCTGGCCTCCCGCGAGAAGCTCGACAATTTGATTTTCGTCGTTAACTGCAATCTCCAACGCCTGGACGGTCCAGTGCGCGGCAACGGCAAGATCGTCCAGGAGCTCGAAGCTGCCTTCCGCGGCGCCGGCTGGAACGTTATCAAAGTCATTTGGGGCGAGGACTGGGATGAGCTGCTGGCGCGTGACACCACCGGGTTGCTGCTCAAGCGCATGGAAGAATGCGTGGATGGCGACTACCAGAGCTTTAAGGTCAAGGGCGGACCGTATCTTCGGGAAAAATTTTTCGGCAAATACCCCGAACTGCTCGCACTCGTCGCAGACAAGACCGACCTCGAGCTTTCCCGCCTGCGGCTCGGTGGCCACGATCCTCAGAAGGTTTATAACGCTTATAAGGCTGCGGTGGAGCACCGTGGCGCGCCCAGTGTCATCCTCGCTAAGACAATCAAAGGATATGGGCTGGGCTCCGCCGAAGCCCGCAATGCCACTCACCAGGAGAAAAAGCTGAACGATAAAGATCTGGCTGCGTTCCGCGCACGCTTCGATATTCCCATTCCGGAGCAGGCGGCGCATGATGGTGCGCCCTATCGTCCGCCCGAGGATAGCCTGGAGATCCTGTACCTGAAGGAGCGCCGCAAAGAGCTAGGCGGATACATTCTGCAGCGCGAGGTTCCGAAATTCGACCTCAAGGCGCCCGAGCTGGATTATTTCGAGGAATTCCTGGCAGGCTCGAAAGGCCGGGCGGTCTCGACCACTATGGGATATGTCAGCATGCTGCGGCATCTGCTGAAGCATCCAGAGATTGGTAAACTGATCGTTCCCATTGTCCCCGACGAGGGCCGCACCTTCGGCATGGAGTCGCTGATCCGGCAGGTAGGCATCTACGCCAGCCAGGGGCAGCTCTATGAGCCCCATGACGTGAACATGCTGCTCTACTACCGCGAGGCCAAGGACGGCCAGATGCTGGAAGAAGGAATCACGGAAGCGGGTTCGATGGGCTCTTTTACCGCTGCCGGAACAGCCTACGCCAACTACCGCGTGCCGATGATCCCGTTTTTCACTTTCTATTCGATGTTTGGCTTTCAACGTGTGGGCGACCTGATCTGGGCGGCTGCAGATGCGCGCTGCCGTGGTTTCCTCGTGGGTGGTACAGCCGGGCGCACCACACTTGCCGGCGAAGGCTTGCAGCACTGCGACGGTCACAGCCATGTGCTTGCCAGCGTCGTGCCCACGTGCGCGTCTTATGACTGCACCTATGTTTACCAGATCGCTGTCATTGTGCAGGACGGCATTCGCCGCATGTTCCAGGAGGGCGAAGACCGGTTCTACTACATCACCGCTTATAACGAGGACTACCCGATGCCGGAGATGCCGGAGGGTTCACGTGAGGGAATCCTGCGCGGCATTTACAAACTCAGACCGGCGCCGGGCGGCAAAGCGAGGCTGCAACTGTTTGGCAGTGGACCCATCCTGAACGAAGCGCTGCGGGCACAGCAGATTCTGGCGGAGAAGTACAACGTGCAGGCCGATGTCTGGGCCGTGACTAGCTACAATCAACTCCGGCGCGAGGCGCTGGCGACCGAACGCTGGAACCGGCTGCATCCGGCGGAGCAGGAAAAGCGGCCCTACATCGTTCAAGCTCTGGATGGCGCCGAGGGGCCGATCATCGCGGCCACGGATTACATGAAGATTGTGCCCGACCAGCTCGCACCCTGGCTTGCGGGGCGCCTGGTGACGCTGGGCACCGACGGGTTCGGACGCAGCGACAACCGCCAGCACCTGCGCCGTCATTTTGAAGTGAACGCGGAGTCAATCGCGGCGGCGGCACTCTCCCGTCTGGCTCGCGAGGGTAAGTTCGACCCTGGCCAGACGCAGAGGGCGTTGCAGGAGCTAGGCGTTGATCCTGAGAAGATCGATCCCGCGATTGCCTAGCAGGCGGACGAGGCTGTGGTACTCTGCGGCATTGAATCATTGAGCCATTGGGCCATTGAGTCATTGTGAAAAGGGCCTAATGGCTCATGGCCCAATGGCCCAATGACCCAATTGAACAAGCCAGTGCTGTTGTTGCCCGCTTGTGTGCTGCTCGTCGCCCTCTCAGGCTGCGGATCATCATCATCCACCACGCCGCCGCCGACAACTCCCAACGGTTTTCTCTACGCTGCTAACTCTTTCCGGCCGGGATCAATGGCCGCCTTCAGCATTACTTCGGGAGCACTTGGTCAGGTCAGCGGTT
>DASQXC010000463.1:0-13259 GCA_035639935.1 Terriglobales bacterium | reverse complement strand
GCAAAGCTCGCTGCGGACAGCGACTTTAACGAGCTGAGGACGCTGGCCCGCAATGCCAAAGTCATCGCCTGGGGCGAGATTGGCCTCGATTACTTCTACGATCATTCGCCGCGCGACGTGCAACGCGCCATCTTCCTGAAGCAGCTGCAGCTAGCGCAGGCGGCGCGGCTGCCGGTGGTGATCCACTGCCGGTCCTCGCAGGACAGCCAGAATGCCTGGGATGAGTGCCTGGAGATATTGGCGCAAGAATGGGCCTCAAGCGGGCTGGGCGGCGTACTGCACTGCTTCACAGGCAGCCTGAAGCATGCGCGGCGAGCCCTCGACCTGGGCTTCATGATCTCCTTCGCTGGCAACGTGACCTTCCGCAGGGCTCACAACATCCGCGAGGCCGCGCGGGAACTGCCGCTGGACCGCATTCTCATCGAGACTGATTCCCCGTTCCTGGCGCCGGTGCCACATCGCGGAAAACGCAACGAGCCGGCGTTCCTACGCGAAGTCGCCGGCCAAGTCGCCGAACTGCGGGGTATCTCGGCGGACGAGGTGGGCTTTAAAACTGCCCAGAATTTTTACCGGCTCTTCCGAGTTCCACCGGTAAACACAAGTAGCACGTCGATTCCTTCCGAATCCCAAGCCGCGAGGCGGTAATCTATTGGGCTGCTGTAACCGTCATGGCAGAATCATTCGACATCGTGAGCAAGGTGGACCTGCAGGAGGTCTCCAACGCCATCCAGCAAGCGCTGAAGGAAGTGCACACCCGCTTCGACCTGAAGAATTCCAAATCGACCATCGAACTCGAGGGCAAGGAGGCCATCGTGCTGCATTCTGCCGATGAGTTCAAGCTGAAGGCAGTCAACGATGTTCTCCAACAGCGGCTGGTGAAGCGCGGCGTGCCGCTCAAGGCGCTGACTTATGGCACAGTCGAGCCGGCGGCCGGCAGCACAGTGAAGCAGCGGATCGCCATGCAGCAGGGCATTCCGACTGAAAAGGCCCGCGAGATCGTCAAGCTGATTAAGGAGTCGAAAAAGAAGGTCCAGGCCTCGATCCAGGGCGACATGGTGCGTGTGAGCGGCAAAGACCGCGATACGCTCCAGGAAATCATCGCCATGCTGCGCAACTCCGACCTCGGCATAGACATGCACTTCACCAATTACCGCTCGAGCTGACATGAGTTTGCCTGCAATGAATGGAGCCAAGGCCAAGGAGGTTTTCGAACTCCTGCGCGACGATTTGGAGGCGGTAGAACGCGAGTTCGGGCGCGACACGGTTTCCAGCGTGCCGGCAATCACCGATATTGGCGAGTACTTGCGGGCGGGCGGTGGCAAGCGCATCCGTCCCGCCCTGCTGTTGCTCTCCGCCAAGCTCTTCGACTATAGCGGGCGTGGCGCCATCCGGCTGGGGGCGGTAGTGGAAATGATCCACACGGCCACGCTCGTCCACGACGACATCATCGACGAAGCCCAGATTCGTCGGGGGCGTCCTTCGGCCAACACCCGCTGGGGCAATTCCAAATGCGTGCTGGCCGGTGACTGGCTCTACATGCAGTCATTCAAGATCGCCGTACAAGAGCGTAATTTCAGGATTCTCGACGTCCTCATTGATCTCACCCAGCAGATGGTCGAGGGCGAACTGCTACAGATGGAAAAGCTCGGGCGCTCGATCACGCTGGAGGAGCACCTTGATCTCATCTACCGCAAGACCGCCTGCCTGTTCTCCACCTGCACGCGCTTGGGAGCGATCATCAGCGGAGCTTCCGTCGAGAATGAGGAGAAACTCGCGCGCTATGGGCGCAGCCTCGGTATGGCCTTCCAGCTTGTTGATGACGTCCTGGACCTGACCGCTTCGGAAGACGTACTTGGGAAGCCCGTGGCCAGCGACTTGCGCGAGGGCAAGGCCACTATGGCGGTGATCCACGCGCTCGGCCATTGCACCCCGGAGGAGAAGAAACTCGTTCAGGTCGTGCTGGAAGAACGCGCCTTCCGTTCCGTGAGCCACGACCGGATTCTGGCCATCCTGACCCGCTATGAGTCTCTGGATGCGGCGACGGCTCGCGCGCACGAATACGCCTCCGATGCGCGCCGCGCGATTTGCGATCTTCCGGATTCGGAGATCAAACAGGCGTTGCTGTGGGCACCGGAATTCGTCGTGGCGAGAGAAAAGTAAGCTTCAAGCTCTTGGGCCTTGGCGCCTTCGGCTGTTGGCCCTTGAGTTTTGAACTTGTAGCTTTTTCCAAGGCCAAGCGCCAGGTTACACAGCGGCCAAGAGCTAGGTCGTTTCCAGGGCTGGCATAGCCCCTCTTTGTGAAAGGGCACGGCTTCAGCCGTGCCGGTCAGCGTAGAAAAAGGGTGTGGCCTTTTAGGCCTTGAGGAGATCTCTCGCAGCGGCTAAAGCCGGGGTTCACGAAGCATCCTAACGGCACGCCTGAAAGCGTGCCCTTTCACAAACCAGTCTTTAGGTTACAGCTATTTTGAAACCGCTCCAACAGCCAACAACTCCGTGCTGTGGGAGCCCTTATACTTGCTGCCTCCCATGCCGCGCGAAGTCGAAATCAAATTTCTCGTCGAGGACGCCGTGGCGCTGGCGCGCAAACTGCGCTCTTGCGGCTTCCGCCTGGTCACGCGGCGCACGCACGAGGTGAACACTTTGTACGATTTACCCGGCCGGCCCTTGCGGCGCCGCGGCGAGATCCTGCGGCTGCGTAAATATGGCGACAGTTGGACCCTGACGCACAAGTCGAAGGGCGAGGCACGCCGCCACAAGTTGCGCGAGGAGACTGAGACTGGAGTCGCGGACGGTCCCAGCCTCGATCGCATCCTGCGTGCTCTGGGCTTTTCACCCACCTTCCGCTATGAGAAGTTCCGTAGCGAGTGGACAGACGGTGGCGGCCACCTGGTCGTCGATGAGACCCCCATCGGGATAGTGGCAGAGATCGAAGGGCGGCCGCGCTGGATCGACGGCACGGCCAGGCTCTTAGGAATCCCGCGGAGCAATTACATTACGTCAAGCTACGCTGCCATGTTTGATGAATGGAAGCGCAATGCCGGCAGCCGTGCCCAGGAGATGACCTTCGCCGCTATCGGACGCCGCAAACGAAACCTGTCAATACGGCGGCGCGTATCTTGAGCCAGTCCGCTTTCGAGGTGGCTTAATGGCAGCAACGCCAAAAGTCATCGGCCAGACTGGGTCGAAGATTGCTGCACGATTGACCAGTGCTCCGGCGATTGTCTTGTACATCGCTGGCGCCAAGCTCTTGCTGCATCTGCTCACCGCAGGCAGGTACGGATATTTCGGCGACGAACTGTATCACCTGGCGTGCGGTGAACACCTCGACTGGGGATACGTGGATCAACCGCCGCTTATCGCGGTCATCGCCTGGTTGCTCTGGCACACAATTGGGACGTCGTTGTTCGCGATCCACCTGCTGCCCGCAATCAGTGGCGCAGCGCTGGTGTGGCTGACTGGCGTGATCACACGCCAACTCGGCGGCCAACGCTTTGCCCAGGCGCTTGCCGCTCTGAGCGTGGCCTGTATGTTCGTCCTGTTCGTCACGCACCGGCTATTCACCATGAACGCGTGGGAGCCGCTCTTGTGGATGGGTTGCGCTTACCTGGTGATCCGCATCATCAAGACCGGAGAGCAGAAGCTGTGGCTCTGGTTCGGAGTACTGGCGGGAATCGGCATGCAGAACAAATACTCGATGGCGGTGTTCGGATTCGGTGTGGTTGTGGGCATTCTGCTCACGCCCGAGCGCAAGGCCCTGGCGCAGAAATGGATCTGGATCGGCGGCGGATTAGCCTTTCTGATCTTCCTGCCAAACTTGATTTGGAACTTTCAGCATCACTGGCCGTTCCTGGAGTTGATGCACAACATTCGGGCCAGCGGACGCGACATCCGGCTCAGTCCGGCGGGGTTCCTGTTCCAGCAGGTATTTCTGGCGAACCCGATCCTGGCGCCGATCTGGATCAGCGGAGCGTTATACCTGCTCTTCTCGCGCACGGCGAAAACCTATCGCGTGCTGGGGTGGGCATTTGCAGTCGTTGTGCTCACCTTCATGCTGCTGCATGGCAAGGCATACTACAGCATGCCGGCGTATCCGATCGCTGTAGCAGCAGGCAGCATTGTCATCGAGCGTTGGGTCGCGAACCGCCGAACGTTATGGCGGTCTGCGATCGTCGCTGCGATTCTTCTGGTCACTCTAGTGTTCCTGCCGCTCGGCGTTCCTGTGCTGTCGATTGAGAACTATCGCCAGTACCAGGCTAAGCTTCGCTTCAAAGTGCCGGCCGATGAGAAAAGCCATCTGCAGGCGTTGCTGCCTCACTACTATGCCTGGTCGTTTGGATGGGAGGAGATGGTGGCCGCCGTGGCTCGCGCCTACAACCGCCTGCCTCGTGAAGAGCGCATCCAGACGGCGATCTGGGGCAGCAATTTTGCCGAGGCGGGCGCGATCGACCTGCTAGGCCCCAAGTACGGCCTGCCCAAAGCCATTGGTGGCCATCAGAGCTATTGGCTGTGGGGTCCGCGCAATTACACCGGGGAACATATCATCGTCCTGGGGGACACGCTCGAAGACTTGCAGACCAAATGCCACCAGGTCGAAGTTGCCGCCCAGCTCAACGCCCCCTATGCGCGCCCGAGAGAAAACCGGCCGGTGCTGATCTGCGAGGGGCTGAAGTGGAACCTGCAGGAAATATGGCCCCGGCTGAAAAATTGGGATTAATCGCTTGTTACGCCCCACAGCATTTCTTGTATTTCTTGCCTGAGCCGCAGGGGCAGGGATCGTTGCGGCCGATCTTGGCGCCAGAGCGCACGACCTGCTGGACAGGCTGATAGTCGCCAGCGCCGGCCATGCGGGCCTGTTGGAGCTCGCGACGCTTGCGGCGTTGGAATTCCTCTTCCAGATCGTCCATCGAGGTCGAAGCCCGGCGTGGGCGGCGGCCGTCTCCGCGGCCTCCGCCATCAGCAGGCGCGGGCGCGAGCGCGCCGGCAGCCTGAGGCTGAGGCTCGGCCTGCGCGGGCGGCTCGATGACCTGCATCAGGTACAGGTAGCGCACGGTGTCTTCCTGGAAGCGCTGCATCATGGCTTCGAACATCTCGAAGGACTCGCGCTTGTACTCGACCAGCGGATCATGTTGGGCGTAGCCACGTAATCCGATGCCTTCTTTCAGGTGGTCCATGTTGAGCAGGTGGTCTTTCCACTGCTGGTCAAGCACGCTCAACATGATCATGCGCTCGTGGTAGCGCATGGCGTCAGGGCCAATCAGCTTCTCCTTGGCCTCGTAGCGCTCTTTGAGCCTGTCAAAGATGGCGTCGCCCAGTTCCTGGCGGTTCAGATTCTCGGGCTGGATGCCCTCAGCCAGAATATCCACGCCGAAACGGGTAAAGATATCGTTCTTGAGTTGCTTGATATCCCAGTCGTCGGCGTGCGCGTCCCTGGAGCAGTACTTCTCCAGCAGGTCGGCGAGGATGCCGGCCACGTAATCTTCGAGGATGAGTTCTTTCTGATCGACTCCCTCCAGCAACTGGCGGCGCATGCCGTACACCGCCTCACGCTGCTTATTCATTACGTCGTCGTATTCGAGCAGGTGTTTGCGCGATTCGAAGTTCTGGCCTTCTACCGCCTTCTGCGCGGCTTCGATGCGGCGCGAGATCAGCCGCGATTCGATGGGCACGCCTTCCTCCATACCCAGCCGCTGCAGCAGATTCGAGACCCACTCTTTGGCAAAGATGCGCATCAGGTCGTCCTCGAGCGAGAGATAGAAACGCGAGCTGCCAGGGTCGCCCTGGCGGCCGGCGCGTCCGCGGAGCTGGTTGTCGATGCGGCGGGCTTCATGGCGTTCGGTGCCGAGAATGTGCAACCCGCCTAGGCTGACCACTTGCTCGTGCTCGGCGTCAGTTTGCGCTTTGTACCGGGCCAGAATCTCTTCCCATTTTTCCTTATCAACGCGGAACTCATTGCCCTGGTAATACCAGGTGGTGGTGTTCTCGTCCGTGGCACCATCGCCCAGGCGGCCTTCCGCGCGGCGCACTGGCTGCGCCAGGCCCTTCTTGAAGCACTCCTGCTTGGCCATGAATTCAGGATTGCCGCCCAGCAGGATGTCAGTGCCGCGGCCCGCCATGTTGGTGGCTATAGTGATCACGCCTTTACGCCCGGCCTGCGCTACGATCTCAGCTTCCTTCTCGTGGTATTTGGCGTTCAGCACGACATGCTTGACATTTTTTTTGCGCAGCAGCTCGGAGAGCCGTTCTGATTTCTCTACTGACGTGGTACCCACCAGCACCGGCTGGCCTTTCTGGTTGAGGTTCTGGATCTCGTCGGCCGCTGCCAGATACTTTTCGCGCTCGGTGCGGTACACGACGTCAGCGTTCTCGATGCGGCGCAATTCCTTATTTGTCGGGATTACCACCACGTCCAGGTTGTAAATCTTCTGGAACTCTGCGGCTTCCGTTTCCGCGGTGCCGGTCATTCCAGCCAATTTTTTGTACATGCGGAAGTAGTTCTGGAAGGTGACGGTGGCCAGCGTCTGGTTCTCGGCCTCGACCTTCACGCGCTCCTTGGCTTCGATCGCCTGGTGGAGCCCATCGGACCAGCGACGGCCTGGCATCAGGCGGCCGGTGAACTCGTCCACGATGACGACCTCGCCGTCTTTGACCACGTACTCCACATCCTTGTGGTAGAGGGCGTGAGCCTTGATGGCGGTCTCGACATGATGCTTCAAGTCCCAGTTCTCAGGATCGGCGATATTGCTGATCCCCAGCAACTGCTCGACTTTCTCCCAGCCTTCGTCGCTAACGGTGATTGTTTTGTGTTTCTCATCGACCACATAATCGCCGGTGAGCACTTTGGGCTCGCCCGGCGCAGTGGGCAACTCCTCGCCCCTCTCGAGCTTGGGAATGATGCGGTTGACTCGGTCGTACTTCTCCGTGGATTTTTCCGCCTGTCCGGAGATGATTAGCGGGGTGCGCGCCTCATCAATCAGAATCGAGTCCACCTCGTCCACGATGGCGTAGTTGTGGCCGCGCTGCACACACTCGGCAAGATCAAACTTCATATTGTCGCGCAGGTAGTCGAAGCCGAACTCGTTGTTCGTGCCGTAGGTGACGTCGGCGGCATAGGCCTCGCGGCGTTCGGTATCATCCAGTTCATGCACGATCACGCCCACGCTCAGGCCGAGAAAGCGGTAGATGGCGCCCATCCACTCCGAGTCGCGCTTGGCGAGATAGTCGTTGACGGTGACCACGTGCACGCCGTTACCGGGCAGGGCGTTCAGGTAAACGGGCAGGGTGGCGGCCAGCGTCTTGCCTTCGCCCGTCTTCATCTCTGCGATCTTGCCCTCGTGCAGGACGATGCCGCCGATGAGCTGCACGTCGAAATGCCGCATGTTAAGCGTGCGGCGCCCCGCCTCGCGAACCATGGCAAACGCTTCGGGAAGGATTTCGTCCAGAACTTCCTTCAGCGCCCGGTCGCGGGCGGTGGGACCCCGGCTGCTGCGGTTCTCGTCTTCAGCTTCCGGCTCCTCCTGCACCTGGCCGAGACGCTCGTTGATCCGCTTACGGAATTCATCGGTCTTGGCGCGCAGCTCGGAGTCTGTCAAGCGCTGCATCTCCGGCTCAAGGGCATTGATCCTTTCAACCAAAGGCCGCATGCGCTTGATCTCGCGCTCGTTCTTCGTGCCGAAAATCTTGGCGAAGATTGCGTCTAGCACGAACTTACTCCCTTATGAGAAGGACCGGGAAGAACCCTCCGAAACTCTTCAGAAAGCCTAACATATTGGATGCTGGCTGGTGGGCAGAGTCGCGTCGCCGGGTGATTGCCACGACTTGGTCCAACCGCTATGTTACCTACGGTTTCCCTGAACTGGAGGCCCACAATGCAAAGCAGGATCCTGATGTTCGGAACGATGGCTGCCGCCACGCTCACGCTTGCTGTCGCGCGAACAGAGGCCAAAAATGCCGCCAAGAAGGTTGAATTGAAAGATGCCAACGGACAAAGCGTCGGCACCGCAACACTCAGCCCTAAAGGCAAGGGCGTTCAGATCAAGTACGACTTGAAGAACATACCGCCCGGGGAGCACGCCATGCACATCCATCAGAACGCGACGTGTGAACCGGGAGACCCTGTGGCGCCGCAAGACGCGTTCAGGTCCGCCGGAGGTCATTTCAATCCCGAGGGCAAACAACATGGGCTGCAGAATCCGCAAGGTCCTCATGCCGGCGACATGCCAAATATCAATGTTGGGGCAGACCGCACGGCCAGAGGCACAGTTGACGACCCGCGGGTAAGGCTGGCTGAAGGGGCTCCCAATTCCGTGTTCGCCAATGGTGGCATGGCGCTGGTGATCCACGCCAAGCCGGATGACATGAAAAGCGATCCCGCCGGAAACGCCGGTCCGCGGATCGCTTGCGGTGTCATTACGAAGTAGATGGTTACAGTAGAGACGCAGCACGCTGCGTCTCTACCAAGGCGCCCTACGCCACTCTGCGGCCCTTTTTCGCACGACGACCGGCGGTGACCTCTTCCTCCTCTTCCCCGGCCATGCCGGTCTGGCTGGGTTTGATCTTCCGGCTCAGGGTTTGCAGCCTTTTTAAAGTCTGCTCTTCTTCTTTCAAGGTGCGCGTCAGCAACTGGGAGGCCCGCCGCAGCCCCAGTTCCTGCGCGAGCGATATGAGCGACTCATAGGCGCGCATCTCATAGCTTTCGACCTTCTGCGCGGCCCCAAGGTTGAACACATCGAGAATCTCCGGCGAGGGATGTTCTTCCTCGATCGATTTCTGCTCCTCAATCAAGCCCCGGATTCCCTTACATTCAGTCGAGTCCGGGCTTTCCCCGAGTTCCTCAAAAATCTGCTCAATACGTGATACCTGCTCTTCGGTTTGTTGTCGGTGCTGCTCGAATCCTTTCTTCACGTCTTTGTTCTGAGACTGTTCTGAAAGCTGGGAGAGCGCCTCGACCAGCTTTTTCTCTCCATCCAGCATGTCGGCAAGTTCATGGACGAATAATTCGCGAGCGGTTTCCATGGGGCCTCCTCTAGACTAAGAATTCCTATGCTTGGATGCCGGCTTATGGCACAAGAGAGCGGCTGCCGCCTGAACTGCTGCGCTGCGGGTCTGTCAGCGCTCGGGACCTCAGCGAGGCTTTGCAGGTTAGGAAGAACTGACACTACACGAAGTTATATTTGAGGATGCACCACAGGGTACGTAGCCCATCCTTCCAACCGATCTTCTTCCCTTCCTCATAGGTGCGCCCGAAATAGGCGATTCCCACCTCGTAAACCCGGCACTTCAGGGCTGCCACCCGTGCTGTGACTTCGGCTTCAAAACCGAAGCGGTCCTCCCTGAGTCGTAACTGCTGGAGAGTCTCGCGCCGGAAGATCTTGTAGCCGGTTTCCATGTCGGTGAGATTGAGGTTCGTAAACATGTTGGAGAGCAGCGTCAAGAACTTATTGGCGACGTAGTGCCAGAAGTAAAGCACCCGGTGCGATTCGCTACCGACGAACCGCGAGCCGTACACCACGTCGCCTTTGTCTGCCAGGATGGGGGCAATCAGCCTGGGATACTCTGCCGGGTCGTATTCCAGGTCAGCGTCCTGGATGATGACGATATCTCCTGTCACCGCGGCAAAGCCGGTGCGCAGCGCCGCACCTTTGCCGCGATTCCGTTCCTGAAACAGAACACGGATCGTTCCCTCGGGAGCCTCGCGCGCAATTTCCGTCAGACGGGCGCGGGTGCCGTCGTTGGAGCAGTCGTCCACGATGATCACTTCTTTTTCCACCGGGGAGGCCAGCACCCTGCGGACGATCTCTTCAATGTAATTTTCCTCGTTGTACACAGCCATCACCACCGAGACCTTCATGTTGTCCTCTATTTCCTATGCCGGATAGGTTTTTATGCACCGCGATTTTCGTCGGGGTGCGCCAAGGATGACTGCAATTTCAAAATTGCACAGGAGGCGCCGCAAGAGCGTCAACGGTAGAAACTAGCAAGTACCGGACTATGATTCCGAGGTCTATTGAACCGGAATGCCGAGCAGCACTTTAACGGCTACGGGTTGATGATTCACTTCAGCGGGATGGAACTCCCACTTGCTCAGAACCCCTGCGATCAGGGACTCGAGGTCCGGGCCAGGGCTCTGGACGAAGCGGAGGTTGCGAAACTTGCCTTCAGCATCGATCTGGGCCGCAACCGCCACCATACGTCCACGATAACGGGCCATCATTTCCGGCGGAAACTCCGCAATGCGCTTCGCTACGGGATAGGGGGCAGACAGCAGGCCGTGGGGAGGCTGCGCCGCCGTATTGGCATCAACCTGCCCCGGATGGCTACTGGCGGACAAGATCGCGTACTGCATGCTCCAGTTGGGCGCGCGTCCCGCCACATCCGCTGGGCTGAGGTAGACAGTGTACACAGTCTCGTTGTGAAAGACCCCATAGTCTTTCAGGCCGCCGCCGCTAGCTCCGCTTCCAATGATCGTTAGACCGTACCCGGATCCGGTGGTGCTGCCGCCCCGGAGCGATCCCGATCCGGTCGCACTGCCGCCTGCGATGGTGATGCCCTTAAAAGGCGAGTTGCCCCCTTTGCTGCCGGCTGCTGAACCATCACCGGTTCCGCTGCCGGTGCCTTTTCCGGAACCCGTGCCAAAACCGCTGGCGGCCCGATTCCCGTTACCGGTCCCGGTGCCATTTCCCGAACTGCCGCCGATGATCTTCAGTCCATTACCATGGCCGCTACTGGCACTGGCGGATCCTGCTCCCGCGCCGCTGTGGCCGCTCCCGACACCGTGTTCAGAGCCGTTGGCGGTGGCGCTACTGCCCACCGCGGAGGCTGAAGTCAACACATGCTCCGTGGCAGTGTCGCCGGTAGATGTAGGCGGCGAGGGTGCTGAGCCGGCACCCGCATCCGTTCCTCCAGTCGGCTTCCCATTCGGAACTGCATGCGTCTCAGGTGAGAAGGCAAACTGTCCCGCACGCTCGCCAGCAGGCGGCGGGGTATCTGGCCCGATCATTGGCACCGCATTGACAACCAGAAGGTTCTTCTGGTCGTTGCCGCCACCATCGGCAACCGCCGACCCGCCTTGCTCAATCGTTATGGGTGCGGCAGGGGCACTGGGCAGAGGTCGAACTGGGGGCGGCGGAGCTACGGGGATAATCGCCTGTGGCGCAGCAATAGCAAGATCCTTCAACTCCGACTTTAGTTGCACGCGCGGCGCCGGCACTTCGGGAGCCGCCGGTGGCTTGACAGACAAGGGAATGGGTTTCAAGGGCGCTGCCAACTTGGGCGCCTCCGCATGCGCAATCAGCACCTGGGTGGGCACGGGCGCCAAAAACTTCAGCTTCGGCGGGGCGACCAGATCCGGCTGGCGAATGGTCTGTATCGCGTTGTCGGCGGCAGGGGGATTGGAGATGATCTCCTGCAGGCCCTGATATGCAGCATCGGGGCCTGGGGGACCCGCAGGTGCTACGCGCGACACAACGGATGCTGTTCCCTCGCGCCCCTGGTCCGCCGCGGCAGGTCCAGCGCCGTCTTTGCCCCCCAACGCGGGGCGTAAGTCAGGCAGCAGCAACCCGGTCAGGGGTTGGACTTCGTAATTGGAGACAATCTGTTGCGGCGTGTTGATCGGGATTTTCG
This sequence comes from Terriglobales bacterium, assembly GCA_035639935.1. Taxonomy (GTDB): domain Bacteria; phylum Acidobacteriota; class Terriglobia; order Terriglobales; family Acidobacteriaceae; genus JAHFUA01. Next base: position 1,640 of record DASQXC010000463.1, on the reverse strand, counting down.
GATGAACGAAAATCAACGCAGCTACAACGAGCGCGTGCAACACAAGCGAGAAGCTGCAGCCGCGGAGAGGAAACCATCCGCCGGTGACGTCGCTTCCCACCACCGCGAAACGGACCTGAATGGGCACGTGTGCTTCGCCCAAGGGCGTATGGCCGTTCCCCGGCTGCTTCTGGGTACTGCCGGTGCCAGCAGACTGGGTCGTAGATCCTGGTGGCATCATTGCTCAAGGGTCCCGAGGATGCCCTGCGCCGAGGCGTCGCGTCCCAGGATCATCTTCATTTGGCTCCCGCCGGTGAGTTTCAGCTTGTCGGCGACCAAGCTGCCGATTGCATAAGCATTGCCGGCCGAGCTACCCGAAACTGTGAGTAGCGTGCCGTAACCGCCGCTACCGGGCGCCGAGCAATTGGTCCCCGTGCCGGCGCTGTTGCATTGATGGAAATACAAGTATCCGGCAGTCACCATGGCGCCGCCGCCCGTTAGCTTCGGTGAAGCCGAAACCGAACGGTCCTGGAAAAACAGAAATCCGCGAAACCGTCTGGCTGGGTCAGAGTTCTGGTCGCGATAGTTTGTCAAGTCGATTCCATTTGCATCTGTCCCCCCGCAGGTTCCGAGTAGCACGAGGCCGTCGCTTATAGCTGGCGTGTTGGGAGGAGCGGTCGCACCGCCCGGACAGGTGATCGGGGTAGAGGGAACTCCGAAGAGCGTTGCCCCGCTTGTGCTGTAGGAAACGACGCAGCCGCTGGGGCTAGGCGGCGTGACACCTGTGCAGGCCGGCGCATTGCCCGCATTGCCGGCAATGCTTATGGTGTTGTTACCATGAAAAAAGAACATGGCCCCGCCAGTACCGTCACCGGCAGTGCTGGGGCGCACCGTCCCTCCGGCTCCGACTTTCAAGTCACCATCCAGGTAGTAAAGCCCTGGATCGAAGATGGCAGTACTCGATACGCTGATACCGCCGGCATAATAGCCAGGCGCATACTCCTTGCAGCCGGTGGGGTCAGGGCAACCATTGGTCGTGAAAGTTACAGTCTTGGGATTCGGGCTTGATGGCGCGGCCGGTTGAGCCGGAGCTGCAACCAAAGCATAAGGGTCAAATAAGGGGATTGACGGAGCTACGTAGCGCCCTGTGCCTAAAACAACGCCAAAGGGTTGCGTTGACGGTCCGCCGTGAACGGTGAAATTGGCGCCCGTATTGGCCGATCCCGCACCCGAGAGGTCCACACATGGGCTGGAAGCGCAACGTGGATCTCCCGCGGTAGCCGAATTTGAGTTGACCTTAACAGCGTACTGCGTTCCGCCCATGATTGTGAGGAGCGAGCCGTTGCTGGGTGCATAGAGGGGAGGTGTTGTGTCAGAAGCCGTGGGGGCTGTCGGATGGAGCAGGACGAAAGCCGTTTTTACCGGCGCTCCTACCAGCCCGCACATGGCCGATGCCTTAATATTTATGGTGCTGTTCCCCATGAGCACCTTGCTGAAGAACGTCGGAACGGAATCTGTGATGGCCACATTAATGCAGGGGACCGTGGAGATCAGGGGGGGCGCAACACAGCCACCCGTTCCCGAATTGACGAACGTCACCTGGACCGCAGCACCGCTGTAGCCGTTCAAAGACGCGTATTTGCAGGGCACGGAATTGGGCT
>DASQXC010000462.1:0-6795 GCA_035639935.1 Terriglobales bacterium | reverse complement strand
GCTGCGGCTTTACGAACGAGAAGGCCTGCTGCAACCTTCGAGGACTGAGGGTAACACTCGGCTCTACACCGATGAAGACCTGCAGCGGCTGGAATTCATTCTCTCGCTGGCGCGCGACTTAGGTGTGAACATCGCAGGTATTGCCATCATTCTTCAAATGCGTGAGCGCATGGAAGCCATGCAGAAAGAGATCCAGGAGTTCTTCACCTACATGCAAAAAGAAATGCTCGCGCGTTCCCAAACGGAGGTGAATCCTTCACGCGGCGCAATCATCCCTATTCCTCGCAACGCGGAGCCGCCCGGAATAACAGCGGTCCGCAAGCGGTGAGGCTTTAAGGACATAAAGATTTAACGGGGTTTACCCCGCAGTTAATGAAGCCGTTGCCGATTGCGACTTCGCCAATGGAATCCCCCGAACCTGCTTCGGATAGATCCGCATACGGCGCCGTATCGCGCGCTGGATATCGTCTTGTCCAGCGTCCGAACCTGCAACAATCCTCTGCATGCTGGAGTGTGCTACTTTGCGGTTTTCTTCGTCCCTCCTCAACGCATCTATCAGTCCCATCGTTCCCCCTAACTTCCACCGCATTATGGGATGCGGCGCATGCGCGCTTGGAAACTGCTGCACCTCCAGCTCTCGCGGCTGCTCCAGTCAGGGTGTACTATGTTCAACCGCACGGTACCTATAGCAGCAGCCCCGGTGAAGCACCTCGACCCGCCATGCTCCCCTTCAAGCTGATTTACAGCGACGCCTACTATCTGCCCATCGGGGAGCACGTCTTCCCGGCAGAAAAGTACCGTCTGATCCAGCAGCAATTGCTCCAGACAGGTATCGCAAGTCCCGACGACTTTCTTGCTCCCGAGCCCGCGTGCGATGCCGATGTCCTGCTGGTCCACACCCCGGAGTGGGTGTGCAAGTTAAGGAACGGCACCATTTCTCCTCATGAAGAACTGGTCCTGGAAGTACCGTACTCTCAAGAACTCGTGCGCGCCTTCTGGCTGGCCGCGGGTGGCTCGATCCTCGCCGCGCAGTGCGCGCTGCGCGATGGTGTGGGCGTGAATATCGGCGGAGGCTTTCATCACGCCTTCGCGGACCACGGCGAGGGCTTCTGCATGATCCACGATGTGGCCATTGCTATCCGCAAGCTGCAACAGCAGGGCGCCATTGCCCGGGCCATGACCGTGGATTGCGACGTCCACCAGGGAAACGGCACGGCCGCTATTTTCGCTGCGCATGACGGCCGCGCTCCTTGGAGCTTCAGTGGCACAGGGGCCCGCGACTTCGGCGAATCCGACGTTTTCACTATCTCGCTGCACCAGGAAAACAACTACCCGGCGTTCAAGCCGCCGTCCTCGATCGATGTCAATCTTCCCGATGGCGTGGGCGATACCGAATACCTCCGACAGCTCGATGTGGCGCTGGGTGCCGGCCTGCGCCAGTTCGAACCGCAACTGCTCTGCTACATCGCCGGCGCCGATCCCTACGCTGAAGACCAACTCGGCGGCTTGGCGCTAACCATGGGAGGATTGAAGAAGCGTGACGAGATGGTGTTTCGCGCTGCCAAGGCCCGCGGGATTCCGGTGATGGTCGCACTCGCCGGCGGCTACGCACGGCGGGTGGACGATACGGTCACAATCCACTGCAACACGATTGTGGCGGCGAAAGAGGTATATTCGAGCTGACGGAACCCGGCCGGACAACGAACCACTGATAAAATGCAATTCAGTAGAGAGGCAGCATGCTGCGTCTCTACCAGACTGCCATGTCCGGTACTTGCGCAGGAGTTCAACTGACAACTGGCAACTGACCACTGACAACTGTTCTTATGTTTGAGAATCTTTCCGAAAAGCTGCAACGCACGTTCAAAAATCTTCGCGGTCAAGGCAAGCTCAGCGAGGAAAACGTCGGCGACGCTCTGCGCGAAATCCGCCTCGCCCTGCTCGAAGCGGACGTCAACTTCAAAGTGGTCAAGGAACTGGTCGAGCACATCCGCGAAAAAGCGCTCGGTCAAGAGGTGATGACCGCCTTATCGCCCGCCGAGCAGGTGGTGAAAATCGTGCGGGATGAGACGATTGAGGTCCTCGGGCGCGATACCGCCAGGTTTCGCTTTGCGTCGAACCCGCCCACGGTCGTACTCATGGCCGGCCTGCAAGGTTCCGGCAAGACCACCACTTCAGGCAAGCTGGCGCACTGGCTGAAAAACGGCGGACATCGTCCGCTGCTGGTTTCCGTCGACGTGTATCGCCCGGCCGCGCGCGAGCAGTTGAAGATCGTGGCGCAGGCGATCAAGGCCAATCTGTATGAAGGACAAGTCAGCGAAGCGAACACCGCGACCGTCGAGCGGCTGGCGAAGGAAGCCCGGCGCGAGGCCGTAAATAGCGGCTGCGACGTGCTTATCGTGGACACCGCCGGGCGCCTGCACATTGACGAACAGCTCATGGAGGAGATGCAGTCGCTCAAACGCCTGCTCAACCCGCAGGAGATCCTGTTCGTCGCCGACGCCATGACCGGCCAGGACGCGGTGCGCTCGGCCGACGAATTTCACAAAAAGCTGACGCTCACCGGGGTCATTCTCACCAAAATGGATGGCGACGCGCGCGGCGGAGCAGCGCTCTCCATCCGCCATGTCACCGGCCAGCCGATCAAGTTCATAGGCGTGGGCGAGAAGTACGACGCGCTTGAGCCCTTCCACCCCGATCGCATTGTTGGACGCATCCTGGGGATGGGAGACATTCTCTCGCTTATCGAGAAGGCCGAGCAGCAGCTCGACAAGAAGAAGCAGGAGGAGTTCGCGCGCAAGGCGCTCTCCGGCGACGGCTTCTCGCTGGAAGACTTCCGCGACCAGCTTCGGCAGGTAAAGAAGCTGGGCTCGCTGCAATCCATCATTGGCATGTTGCCGAAGATCGGCCCTCTCGCCGGGCTGGACAAGGCGGCCGACAAGGTGGACGAGAGCCAACTGACGCGCATCGAGGCGATCATCAATTCCATGACGGCCTATGAGCGTGATCATCACGAGGTGATCAACGGCAGCCGCCGCAAGCGTATCGCCCGGGGCTCCGGCACCACGGTACAGGAGGTCAATCAACTCCTGCGGCAGTACGCCCAGATGAAGAAGATGTTCAAGCAGATGGGCAAGGCCAGCTTCGGACGGCGCCTGGCGGGCATGAAGCTGCCGGGGATGTGAGCGCCGCAACCTTTACACATCCCGCCCTTTACGCAATAATGTGTGTTTGCGAAGAGAGAAAATCTCAAGAAGGGACGGCATCGTTTGTGCTAATGATCCGACTGGCGCGCGTGGGCGCGCGCAAGCAGCCATACTACCGCATTGTGGTCATCGAAAAGGAGCGTGCGCGTGACAGTCGCTCGTTGGAGGTGGTGGGAACGTATAACCCGCGCACCGATCCCCCGTCCGTCGAGTTGAAGCGCGAGCGCGTAGATTATTGGGTATCGAAAGGCGCCCAGGTCTCGGACACGGTATCCCGGCTTCTGAAGCAACCGACCAGCGCTCCAGCGGTGGCTTAGATATTGCCCCCAGGGGCTTTCCCGCATTGTCCTTTAAATTGCGGGCGCAAGTCGGGCCTCGAACCCCACACCAGGAGGCGCCGCTATGGAAAGCGAGCAGGGTGGGGACATGCGGGCATTGATCGAACACATTGCCAAGGCGCTGGTCGATGAACCCGAGCAGGTGGCGGTTCGATCCATTGATGGCGAACAAGGGACTGTAGTGGAGCTCCGCGTCTCGCCTAACGACCTGGGAAGGATCATTGGAAAGCAGGGCCGCACAGCGCGCTCTATGCGCACGATTCTGAGCGCAGCCGGCATGAAGCTGAGGAAACGCTACACCCTGGAGATCCTGGAATAGTTCCCGTAGATCCCGGCGGCAAGCAAGAATTCATTACCATCGCGCGTGTCGTTCGCACGCAGGGCCGCCGCGGCGAAGTAGCCGCGGAATTGCAGACTGGATCTCATGAGCGCTTTCAAAGAGGTTCCCGCGTGTTTGCCTTGGATGCGCGCGAGCAACGGCGCGAACTGTTGATCGAGGATTCCTGGCCGCACAAAGGGTTGGTTGTCCTAAAATTCCGAGCCGTGGATGACATATCGGAGGCGGAAGCGCTGGTCGGTTGCGAGATCCAGGTTCCGCGCCAGGAGCGGTTGCCGCCGGGCATTGGCGAGGTTTACGTAAGCGATCTGACGGGCTGCACGGTGTTCGATGGCGGCTGCGAGGTGGGACGAATCGCAGATGTGCAATTCGGCGCAGGCGATGCTCCGCTACTGGTCGTGAAAGCAGGACAAAAGGAGCACCTGCTGCCGTTTGCTGAGGCGTATCTGGTCAAAGTGGATACCCAAGGCAAGCGGGTCGAAATGAATCTGCCGGAGGGGTTGCTGGAATTGAATCATTGATCCATTGATTCATTGCCATTGACCGGCTGGTTCTCAATGATTCAATTCCACATCCTGACCATCTTTCCGGAGTTCTTTCGCGGTCCGCTTGACTACGGCATCGTGCGCCGGGCGCGCGAGGTCGGGCTTGTCGAGATCGGGATTCATGATTTGCGGGCTTTCACCCGCGATCGGCACCGGACGGTGGATGATCGACCGTTTGGCGGGGGCGAGGGCATGGTGCTTAAGCCAGAACCGATTTTTGAATGCGTCGAATCCCTCGCTATGGGGCAGCATTGTGAGCGCGCAGCCGGGGGCGAATGCGTGGTGTTGCTTTCGCCGCAGGGTAAGCTGTTCAATCAGCAGGTCGCCGCAGCACTAGCCAGACTGGAGCGCCTGGTGCTGATCTGCGGTCGCTATGAGGGTGTGGACGAGCGCGTTAACCTTTTCTTGGCCGATCACGAGCTATCGGTTGGCGACTACGTGCTGAGCGGAGGCGAGTTGGCGGCGGCGATCATCGTTGACGCCGTCACACGCCTTCTTCCGGGCGCGCTGGGCAATGTGTCCTCAGCGCAACAGGAGTCGTTCACCCGTGGCGCCGGCATTGCGGAAGAGGGGCCGAGCTCCACCTGTGGTTCCGGCGGGCTGCTGGATTATCCTCATTACACGCGGCCGGCAGATTTTCGCGGGATGAGGGTCCCGGAGGTGCTGATCTCGGGAAATCACGAGGAGATACGTCGTTGGCGGCGGAGCAAGGCCCTACAGAAAACCATGCGCAACCGGCCCGACCTGCTGCAGCACGTCGCCCTCAGCGCTGAAGAGAAAGGATTGATGGCCCAGCTCGAAGACGAGAGGTGAACTCGGCCATTGCCTAGTGGCTCTGGCTTGATCTGTTGGCCAAAAGCAAAAGGCCAAAGACCAGCAGCCAAAAAACTGGCTGATTAAAAGCGGCGCAAGGAAAGGGGGAAAGAACATGTCGATCTCACCCATCATGGATAAAGTGGTGGCCAAGCTGCAACGCGGCGATCTGCCGCGCTTTAAGCCGGGTGATACCGTGCGCGTGCACGTCAAGATCAAGGAAGGCGATAAAGAGCGGTTGCAGGCGTTCGAAGGCATCGTGATCTCACGCAGCAGTGGACCCGATGCCAGCCTCACGGTGCGCAAAATAAGCTTCGGCCACGGCGTCGAACGCATTTTCCCCGTCAACTCGAAGGTGATCGACAAGATCGAGGTGCTGCGTTCCGCTCAGGTCCGTCGTGCGAAGCTCTTCTTCTTGCGCCAACGCCGCGGGAAAGCAGCGCGCCTGCGCGAGTCGGAATAGAACGCCCGGGCAGGACGCAACTTGCCCCCGCCGCGCCTTTGCGTCAGACTAGCCTTCGCCATGCCGGAGAACGGCACAATGCGCCGGCTTCCACTGAGAGGTGTAGGCGGGCTGGTTTTCACCCTGGCGATCGTCCTCCTGGCAGTCATCTATGTTCCCGTACTGCGCTGGTTTCTCGCCATTGCCATCCCCATTGGTATCATCGTTGCCGTGGTGCTTCATTTCTGGCACAAGCGCGCTCCCGCTCCTGAACCCGAGGACAAGAAGAAGGTCTTAAACCTCGACGACCGTTAGTGCCCCGCAGGCGCAAACTCGGCAGCGAAACGCCGCTGTCCAAGGCAGCCCGGAAGCTGCGCTTGCTCAAGCGACTGAAATGCACCACACGCTATGAGCGCCAGCTTTGGAGATCCGGCGCACGCCTGGTCGCGGGAGTGGACGAAGTGGGTCGTGGTTCGCTGTTCGGCCCTGTGGTGGCGGCGGCCGTGATTCTCGATCCCGCGTACCGCATCCGCGGCTTGCGTGATTCCAAGCTGCTGGCACCTGAGCGGCGCGAAGTACTGGCCGAGCGCATCCGCGCGCACGCCATTGCCTGGTCAGTCGCCGCAGTGGACGCTGCCCGCATCGACCAGATCAACATCTACCATGCATCGCGGCTGGCCATGGTGGAGGCGGTTTCGCAACTTGCGTGTCCCCCTGACCACCTGCTCATTGACGCGCTGAGGGTTGATTTTGCCTGCCCGCAGACGGCTATCATCCACGGTGACGCTCTCAGTGCCTCGATCGCGGCCGCCTCCATCGTTGCGAAGGTCGAGCGCGATCGTATGATCCGCGACTGGGACCCGATTTTTCCGCTATATGGCCTGGCCTGCAACAAAGGCTATTACACACGCCAGCACGTGCGCACGCTGCGCCAATACGGTCCTTCGCCCCTGCACCGTCAATCATTTGAGCCGGTGTGGAATTCGGCCTCTCCGCAAGTGGTATTGGAATTCATGCTCGGCGAAGGCTCGGAAATTGAGCGATTGAGTCCATGGGAGCAATTGAGTCATTGAGCCATTGCGTCATGAGTCATCGAAACTCACGCGCATCAGTT
>DASQXC010000461.1:0-3753 GCA_035639935.1 Terriglobales bacterium | reverse complement strand
GGAAGAGGCGCGGAGAAGGGTAGCCGGATTTGGAGCGGATTCCCGGTGTCGGAAGCAGCAACCGGCAAAAGCCACATCAGCAGCGACAGAGAAAGCCTGTGTGACGACAAGTGGCGCGAAGTGCGTACCACATAACAATTCGCTGAGCGGTGTGCGCTGGTTCGTGTTGCAGCGGCTGGAGCATCCGCACGACAAGCGCGCCCATGAAGAGGACAGCCGGGAACATGAGCAAGAGTTGCGCGGCGGCGAGGGCGCGCTTCGTGGGTGTTCATAACGCTTAACTTTACAACAGAAGGTTAACCATTGATTTCTTCCGTTTCTCCATGTACTTGGACAGCAAAATAGACGGCTCTAGCCATAGCGGCCAGAATCACCTCGGCAGCGGCTGGAGGCCATTCTCGAAGTATCAGAAGGCCGTAGACCTATCGGAGGGCAATACACTAGACGAGACGTTGTAGATTGGACGCATGGCGCTCAAACGGATGGACAACGTAGGAATCGTCGTCGATGACCTCGGAGGGACGATTGATTTCTTTCGCGAGCTCGGCCTTGAGCTCGAAGGGCGGGCCACGATCGAAGGAGAATGGGCCGGACGTGTCACTGGACTGGGCGATCAGCGCGTCGAGATTGCCATGATGCGCACGCCGGACGGCCACGGGCGGCTCGAACTCTCCCGCTTCCTCACGCCGCCTGCCGTCGCGGATCACCGCAACGCCCCGGTAAACGCTCTAGGCTACCTCCGCGTCATGTTCGCCGTGGACGACATCGACGAGACGCTTGAAAGGCTCCGCAAGCGCGGCGCGGAACTCGTAGGCGAAGTAGTCCAGTATAAAGACGCGTATCGGCTCTGCTACATCCGCGGGCCTGAAGGGCTTCTCATCGGACTCGCCCAAGAACTCAGCTGAGCCTAATCCGAAGACAATGACGAAGAGCGATCATGTCCGCGAGCGCGTCTCACAAAGGGTTAGGTTTTGCAACGTCACCGCTGCAATTTTCGGACAGCCGGGATGCTGCGCCGCCGCCGCTGCCGGAGCGCCCGCCAAGCATTCGGTAGTCGGCTGCCCGCGATGTGTTCACGGTCTCACTCCACCAGGAGAATAACTATCCGGCATGGAAGCCCCGTCCGCGATTGACGTCGGTCTGCCGGATGGCATGGGCGATGATGAATACCTCGCTTGGTGGTTGGAGAAGGCTCTGAGGTCAGGTTTGCGACGCTTCCAGCCCGATTTGATCTGCTACTTGGCCGGATCGGACCCTTACAAACGGGATTTGCTCGGAGGACTGGCGCTGACCATTGGTGGACTGAAGCGCCGAGATGAGTTCGTCTTTCGGACGGCGAAAGCGCGAAGAATCCGGGTGCTCGCTCTGCCAGCTGGCGGCTACGCTTCTGACGTTCGCGATACCGTCACCATCCACTGCAACACCATACTAACGGCGTTCCAGTGCGCCTGAAGGCACGCGCTCCACTTTACAATGGCTCTTGAAACTTGCTGGAGAGAAGCGATGTCATCGTTATCTATGGGAAAGCATGCGAGCGGAGGTGTTGCACCCGATCGTTTGGCAGTCGAGCCTTCGTTCGCAGAACGAGCGCGCACCTTGATGTACCTGGGCCGCATCGGCAGCCTCTCAACCCAATCGCGTAAGCAGCCGGGTTTCCCCTTCGGCTCAGTGATGCCGTACGCCCTGGATGAGCGCGGATGTCCGATTTTCCTCATCAGCACGATGGCTATGCATACGCAGAACTTGCAGGCAGATCCGCGAGCGAGCCTGCTTGTGACCCAAGCTGACGGTCACGGCGATCCCCTGGGCGCGTCCAGGGTGACGTTGATAGGAAACGTGCGACCGGTGGAGCAGTCGGAGGTAGCGGCAGTGCGCAAGCTCTACCTCGCAAGCTACCCGAGCAGCAAATACTGGGTGGACTACGAGGATTTCTCGTTCTACCGCATGGAAGTCGTAGACATCTATTACGTGGGCGGCTTCGGCGTGATGGGCTGGATCCCTGCACCCGAGTATGCACAAGCGCAACCGGACCCGCTGGCTGACGCCGCAGCCGAAATCCTCCAGCACATGAATACCGATCACAAGGATGCACTCATTCTGCTGGCGCGGGAGTTCGCCGGCATCGATGCACAAGAAGCGGCGATGACTTCAGTTGACCGTTTGGGCTTCCACCTGCGGCTGAAAGCCCGCGATGGCGCGCGCGGAGCCAGGATTGTATTCCTGCACGAGGTGAGGAACCCGGCGGAAACCAGAAAGGTTCTCATAGAGATGGTGCAACGGGCCGGCACCAGTAAATGACTGGGACGTAGCCAGGGACGCGAGCATCAGGATTGTTGGCCCGGGCGGCGATTTATGCCTGGCTTGCTTGGACGCCTCAAACTGCGCGGGACTGCCAATACTCGCGGAAGGCGCGCACTTGGTTCCCGTAGAAATCGGCAAAGAACATGCCCGCAAGTTCCCGGCGCTTGCCGGTCGCGCGATCCCGATACGTGCAGGTCCATTCGGCTATGAGGACGTAGCCGGTGTGGAGTGAGTTCGTCACGGTGAAGCGGATGTCTTCCTGGCGCCTGGTCGCCTCTGCCCAGTAGTCATGGATCGCCGCGCGGCCGATGATCGGCTGTCCGAACGGATTTTCTTTGTAGTGGGCGTCACGCGTGAAAAGCGAGGCTGCAAGATCCGGGTCGCGGGTCTCCCAAGCTCGTTTGTATTTGTCTAGAAAATCCTTCGCGTCGCTTGCGTGGAGCGTTACCTGCGGCTTGGCTGGCGCGGTTGCAGCGGAAGAGTTCTTCATGATGACCCCGTATCGGCGCTCAGGGAGAACGCCCTTCATTTTCCCATAAATCCATGAGCATCGCTGTTTATGCCATGATGGCGGTCTTCAATGTTGATTCGCGGTCAGGTGCCCATAGGGGTGAATGGAGTCCCGGCAATTTCGTGCCCGACTGTTGGGCGGCAGCAAACTTCGCCGGGCTCGACACCGGACCTCGCCTTCGGGCGGTCCGCTTTGCCCTGATCTTCGGCTTTCGCATGGCACGTTTGTGCCGGCTTTCTCCACCTTTTTGGCATTCGTCTCCCGCCCGGTCAGATACATACTGGCCAGCCGTCGCACTCGCATGGCAATTCGCTGGAGAGCAGGGGACTAAACATGGATGGTCGCGTACGCGGCGTCGCCGGATTTCTGCTGGTGCTGTGGTGCTTGGCGGTAAGCCAGGCCCAAATCATTCCTGGGACTCGGCAAGTCCGCATGGAGACCGGCAGCGTGCGCATGTCCGCTTTACCTGCATACTCCCCGCCCACGGGGGGACCGGCCGGCACCGTGGAAGAGGAAGCTCCATCGCACGCGTCCGGCCCGGAATTCTCGGTTCCCGCCAGCATCCAATCCCGCCAGTTAGCCACGATAACGACGGCTGCCGCTTTGAGTACGGCTGCCGCGACTGCGAGTTTCAACACGCTCAGCTCGCCCGCGCCTAATCTCAGTTTCGTGGCACAAACCATGTCGAGCAACTACCCACCCGATACCAATGGTGCGGTTGGTCCCAATCATCTGGTGACGACCACAAATGACCAAATCGTCGTGCAAGACCGCTCCGGGCACGTGCTGACGAACACCGCGCTGAATACCTTCTGGCAAAGTACCTGGCCCGATGTGAACCCCGCATGGGATCCCAACATCCGTTACGACCCTTACGCCGACCGCTGGATCTTCGCCTGCATGGGCAATTACGGCGGAGTCGGCTCTTCCTTGCTGCTGGC
>DASQXC010000460.1:0-7503 GCA_035639935.1 Terriglobales bacterium | reverse complement strand
GATTCGCACTGCCGCCGTGCGGCGCGCACCAGCGAGAGATGTCCGGCGTGCAGCGCGCCCATGGTGGGCACGAAGCCCAGTCGCCGCTGGTCCTGCCGGGCGGAGCGGCAGGCAGCGCGCATCTCGCCGATGGTGCGGCAGATTTTCACGGCCAACATTGTAGCCACAGAGGCACAGAGACACAGAGGGATTTGGGGAATCTAGAGCGGTTCCAAAGTAGCTGGAACCCAAAGGATTGTCTTGTGAAAGGGCACGCCTTCACAGGCTGCTGAAAAAGTCTTTCGCGAACGCGTTTTGAAAGGACTGGGTCGAGCCGTGCCGAACAAACACAAATAGAGAATTGTCATCCTGAGCCGCGCGAGCCGAGCCCGCTGCAGCGGCGAGGCGAGCGCCAGCGAAGGATCTTGATTCGGCCTGCTTCGTCCCGACAGTCTTTGCAGGCTGCTCCTCCGCCAGCATGGGCCGGCATAATATTGCGCAGGTCCTTCGCTTGCCCTCACTCGCTCCACCACCCCAGCAAACCAAAATCGGGTTTGCTGGGGGCCCCGGCGCTCGCTCGGGCGGCGCTCAGGATGATAATTCTTGTTTTTGTTCGGCACGGCTCTGCACCCCAGCGCGCCAAAGACGGGCGCGCCGGGGACAAGCTGTGCCCTTTCACAAGACAGGGCTACACCAATCGTGAAAAACGGTCTAGCCCGCTCTGTGCCTCTGGTCTCTGTGTCTATTTGAGCTTCACGAACTCGGTCTTCACATCGCCGTTTCCCGAGATGGTGTGGATGGCAAATCCGAGAGGGTAATCGAATGGCGACCAGCTCGTGGCAGGCGCGACGTGGTAGGTGATGCCATCGGCTTGGAACACCATGCCCGCGTGCCAATGTCCGGCGAAGACGTGCTTCACGCCTAGGCGGTGCAGAAGCTCAATCTCGCGAGAACGATAGGGCTCCTGGACGGTCCAGTAAGGTTTAGGATCGGGCGGAAAGCCGCGATTGCAGGAGATGGGGACGTGCTGGACCACAAACACCAGCCCTGGGTTCCCGCCAGCGCCGCCATGTGCCTGTGCCGAATGTTCCTGCATGGTCTCGTCGATCTGCCTACCGAACCAGTCCAGCATCCGGCCCGATTCCACTTTCCCGATTGCTGTCAGCGGCATGGCCCGGCGCGACTCAAAGACATCGAAGTTCCCCAGCAACTGCGAGTCGAGCGCGAAGAAGGTAGCGTTCTTCACTTTGAACTCGTAATAGTTCTTGCCGAACACGCTGCGGTAGCGCTCTATGGTGAGGGTGCTTTCGTCGTGATTGCCAGGCACGTAATACACCGGCCCCCGCAGCTTGCTCAGGATCTCCTGTGCCTGCCTCCAGGCTTGCGGATTCTCGCCAATGTCGCCGGAGACGATCACCGCATCCGGGTGGCGCTGGTTCACCATTTCGACAACGCGGCGCAGGTTGCCCGCCGCTTGCGGGGCGCGCTTCAGCCCCAGGTGAGTGTCGCTTATGTGCGCAATGGTGATCTGCGCTGCCGCCGGGAGCGCGAGACACATTAACCACAAAACAAGCAGGATTCTGCGGAGCATATATACGTAATTTCTGATGGACCAGCAGCAGCTCCGGATGCCCGCGAGTGGGGGCTGAAGACAACGAGGAGCCAAGGCCAACAGCTAAAAAGCGCTCCCAACTTGACGTCGCCATGACTTGGGTTGACAATTTCAGCGCGTTCTGTCGAGGTGAACATGCTTGCTTACCTCTTCGTGCTGCTGGCAATCGCTAGTCGGTTCTTGCCGCACCCTGATGGCTGGGTGCAGTTCACGCCGTTGGGAGCTTCCCTCCTCTATTTTGGGGCGCGCGCCTCGTTAAAGCGGATGTGGATCCCGCTGGCGGGGCTGATCGCGGCCGACATGTATCTGACGAAGGTCGCCTATGCCTATCCGCTGAAGGCAGACCACTTGGTGACTTGGGCGTGGTATGCGGGCGTGATTCTACTTGGGAGCGTATGGCTGCGAAGCCATGTGAGCCTATTGCGGGTTGCCGCCGGCTCACTCATGGCGTCGGTCGCATTCTTCCTTGCGAGCAACTTCGCGGTGTGGGCGGTGTGGAGTATGTATCCCAAGACACTGGCCGGCCTGGCAACGGCATACGTGGCCGCAATCCCATTCTTCCGCAATCAGGCGCTGGCCGACCTCTTGTTCGCGGGCGTGCTCTTCACTGTTGGCGCATTGGTCGAGCGCCAGGAGAAGCATGCTTCCGATCGTGTCCGGCCGGCTTGAGCAATTTCCCAGCGTCTCTACGCGACTGGCAAATATACACGCGTGCAATAGTTATCTTCTTCCGAAGTAACAATGCTTTTCCATGACCGCTCCGGCTCGTCCAGCCGTGCGCTGTCGGGGAATTCGGCGATTACCAGCACGCGCGGCTTCTCGGCTGGAACGCGCATTACAATCGCCCCCTGGATGAGTTCAGCGTGGCAGGTCCTCGGACCGGGCACGATTTCCCGCCGCCTGATCCCAATCAAACCCTTGTACCAGTCCAGCATTTCTGACAACTGACAACTGACAACTGGCAACTGCAGTTTCGAGCGCTCGAATGTCTGCGGATCTTGGGAATCGGGAATCTCCTCCCAAGGGAAATCCTGGAATTCGCGGCGGCGCCCCTCACGCACAGCCTTCTGCAGCGCCGGGTCACCAAAATCACAGAAGAACAGAAAGGGCGAACTCTCGCTGTACTCTTGTCCCATGAACAGCAGCGGAGTGTGCGGCGCGAGCAGAAGAAGCGCCGCCGCGAGCTTGCAGGCTCCGCGCGGAGCCAGCGCGTCCAAGCGTTCTCCTTTAGCGCGGTTCCCGACCTGATCGTGGTTCTGCAGGCAAATGACGTGGGCCGGGAGCGGAATGCCTTCGGGCGGCGCTCCGCGGCGAGCGTTCCAGAACCTGAAGTGCTCGCCCTGAAAAACGAAGCCTTCGTTGAGCGCGCGCACAATTTGCTCTTTGCGGCCAAAATCCTGATAGTAACCTTTGTCTTCTCTGGTCAAGATCGTGTGCACCGCGTGGTGGAAGTCGTCGCTCCAAGTAGCGTCGAGGCCGTAGCCGCCATGGGCAGGCGCGCGGACCAGCCGGGGATCGTTCTCATCCGTCTCGGCAATGACGCACACGCGGCGGCCGAGCTCGTGCGCAAGACGTTGCACGTTCTCCTGGATTTCGGACAGGATGTGGACGCGCGAATTATCCTTGATAGTCTGCACGGCATCGAGCCGCAGCCCGTCGAGATGGTATTCGCGGATCCAGTAAAGCGCGTTCTCGACCACACAGCGCCGTACCCCTTCGCAGCCCGGCTGGTCGTAGTTCACCGCTTCGCCCCACGGCGTCTGGTGCCGGTCCGTGAAGTACGGGCCGAATAAGCGTAGATAGTTCCCCTCGGGGCCAAAGTGGTTGTAAACCACATCAAGGATGACCCCGAGGCCGGCGCGGTGAGCCGCATCCACCAGACGCTTCAGGCCATTGGGGCCGCCATAGCTTGCCTGGACCGCATAAGGGGAGACGCCGTCATAACCCCAGTTGCGCGTGCCCGGGAAGGCGCCAACGGGCATGATCTCGATGACAGTGACGCCGAGCTGCTTGAGGTAATCGAGCCGGTTGACGACGCCCTCGAACGTGCCCTCGGGGGTAAAGGTTCCGACGTGCAGCTCGTAGAGGATGTAATCGGCGAGCTCCATGCCGCGCCAGTCGTGGTCGGACCAGCGGTAAGCGTTGGGATCAACGATCTCGGTTGGGCCGTGCACGCCCTGCGGGAGCAGGCGCGAGACCGGGTCGGGCACCGGCTGATGGTCATCCACGATGTAGAAGTAGCGAGCGCCGGCGCGTGCAGCAGTCGTCAAGACGAAGCTACTGTCGCTCTCGCGGCGCATGGGAAGATCGCCACATCCGACAAGTCTGACTGCGACCCGTTGTGCATTGGGGGCCCACACACGAAATTCGGTGGTTCCGCCGTTGACAGTCGCGCCGTATGACAACGCAGATGTGCTAGCCTGCATTGGAAAGTTGGATGCGGAGTGCCGGGAGGATGAAGCGAGGAAGAGCGCACAGCCAACCGCAACAAAGTCAGGCCTCCGGAGCTAAACGTCCGCGACTGATTCTCGCCTCTTCTTCGCCCCGCCGCGCGGAATTGTTGCGCAATGCGAGGATCGCGTTCACCGTTCTGGAGAGAACGGTGCCCGAAGTGCGCCGCCCCCACGAATGGCCGGAAGATTTCGTGCGTCGCATCGCAGGCGAAAAGGCGAGGGCGGTATTCGCGAACCATCCTGACAACTTCGTATTAGGCGCTGACACCGTGGTGGTCGCGGACGGCCAGGTCTTGGGCAAGCCGGCTGATGCGCACGATGCCGTGCGCATGCTGCGCCTGCTCTCCGGCGGCTCCCACCTGGTTACCACGGGGGTCTGCCTCCTTGGTCCAAGGGTCGAGGATACACGGGCCGAGACCACGACCGTCAGCTTTGGCCCGCTCACCGACGCCGAGATTTCTCAATACGTAGCTACTGGCGAACCTATGGACAAAGCGGGTGCTTATGCGATCCAGGGTATCGCCTCGCGGTGGGTCACACACTTGGAGGGCTGCTATTTCAATGTAGTGGGATTACCAGTACCGCTGGTTTACCGAATGTTGCGGGAACACGGTGCACTTTAGAGCGGCGGCTGCTCAGAACCTAGTGTGAGAGCGACGTGGGAGAACCGGCTAGGGCTTCTTGCTCTGGTCGTTTTCGCCTTCCTTCAGCGACGACTTGAAATTACGGATTCCTTCCCCGAGCCCCTTGCCCAGATCCGCCAGCTTGCCTGGACCGAAAAGCAGAATGGCAATCGCGAGGATCAGCAGGAGTTCGAGTGGACCTATTTTGCCCAACATGTGGCCTCCATGCGAGGCCGGATAGGCGCGACCTCTCTGCCGTAATTGTAGGGCAGCCGGGTAAGGCAGTCAAAAGCTCTCCGGTTGAACTAGGATAACGAGCATATGCGCATAATTCAGGTGCGAAATGTCCCCGATACATTGCATCGCAGATTAAAAGCGCGTGCGGCGAGTGCAGGCATGTCGTTATCCCGTCATCTGCTGGCCGAAATTCGTGAGATTGCCGAGCGCCCGACTATGGCTGAGATGCGCGAGCGCCTGCGCCGACAGCAGCCCGTGACCCTGGCTACACCCGCGGCACGCATAATCCGGGAGCAGCGCGGAAACTGACCGGGCAAAGACTCAGCGGAGTGCTTCAATCAGCCGTGCCAGCAGGGCTGCGCGACGGGGCATCTCGGCAATCACCACCGATTCATGACGGGCGTGTGCCCCGTCGCCTACCGCGCCCAGACCGTCCAGAGTGGGGATCCCCAAGGCTGCCGTGAAATTGCCGTCCGAGCCTCCGCCAACGGAGGCTTCTTCGAGTTCCCAGCCGAGTTCGCGCGCAAGCTGCTGTGCGAGAGTGAACAGCGCCACAACCTGCTCGCTTTTTTCCATCGGTGGACGGCCGATTCCGCCCTTGATCTCGAGCTTGCACCGCTTGTCGAATGGCTTCAGCGAGCGGAACTTTTTATCAAGATATGGGATGTCCTTCAGCCTGCTGACGCGTGCATCTATTTCAGCTCCGGCTTCTCCGGCGATGACGTTCGTCCGTGTGCCGCCGCGGATTACGCCCGGGTTTACGGTAATCCCGCGTTTCACATCGCTGAACTTCTCGATCGCCGCGAGCTGGCGTGCCAGTTCCAGCACCGCACTGGCGCCCTTTTCGAAATCCAGACCGGAGTGTGCCTCGCGACCAGTCACCTTGAGGTGGTATTCGCCCACGCCCTTGCGCGAGGTCTTCAACGCGCCGTTCGGGCCTTGCGCCGGTTCGAGCACCAGCACGGCGGCCGACTGCTTAGCCAACTTTTCGGTAATCCGTCGCGAGGAATGGCTGCCGACCTCCTCGTCTGCGACCAAAAGCAAAATGAGGGCGCGGGACAGGCGACCATTGAGCTCCTGAAGTGCCCTGATTGCATACAGCGCCTGCACGATGCCGGCCTTCATGTCAAAGGTGCCCGGGCCGAAGGCGCGCCCGCTGCTCACACGGAAGGGCATTGAGGCCAGCGTGCCGACTTCCCAGACCGTATCCATATGCCCCAGAATGAGGACGGGTTTGCCGGGCCCGGGAAAATCCACCTGCAGGTGATCACCAGTTTGATCTTGTTTATGAAAGCTAATTCGCCCGCCGAGTTTTTTGAATTCCGCGGCGAGTTGTTGGCTCAAACGATCAAGGGCCGCTCTGTTATTGCTGGGAGATTCCAGCTCGACCAGCCGGCCAAGGCTGGTCAGCATCGCGGTTCTTTGCGCCTTCAGCCGTTTGAGCAGAGATTCCAAGTCTTGTCGCCCCTAATGACCCCATGGCTCGATAGCTCTATAATGACCGCTCGCGATGGCAGAAATCATAAACCCTGAAGTCGAAGCATTGGCCGTCGATAGCGGAGCTGTGATGGACATCAATCAGATCCAGGCCATCCTGCCGCACCGCTACCCTTTCCTGCTGATCGACCGGGTCGTCGAGGTGACGCGTAAACGACGCATTGTCGCCGTCAAGAACATCAGCGTCAATGAACCTTTCTTCGCTGGACACTTCCCCGGATATCCGGTGGTGCCGGGGGTGCTGATGGTGGAAGCCATCGCGCAAGCCGGAGGCGCATTGCTACTGACCGAGATCGCGGACCGGGATTCCAAACTGATGTTCTTCACCGGCATCGAGCGCGCCAAGTTCCGCCGGCCGGTGATGCCGGGCGATCAGTTGCGCATCGAGGTCGAGGTGCTGGCCTGGCGCACCAGCGCGGTGCGGATGAGCGGCAAGGCGTATGTGGAAAGTAATCTTGCCTGCGAGGCCATCGTGACCTGCGTTCTGGTGGACCGGCCTCTGCCCGGCGTCGCGGCCACTCGCAGCAAGTCCGGAACAGAATCGGCGTGACATGGCGTCGATGAAACGGGCCGAGGCTGCTTCCAGTCCCAGGTTTCACCCGACTGCCATCATCGATCCCAGAGCAAGTATCCCTGATTCCTGCCGCATCGGACCCTACTGCACAGTCGCGGCCGGTGTGGAAATGGGCGAGGACTGTGAGCTGGTGTCGCACGTGGTGATCGGCGGACCAACTCGCCTCGGTAACCATAATCGCATTTTCCCCTTTGCCGCTATCGGAATCGAGCCGCAGGATTTGAAGTACAAAGGGGAGCCGACTTGGCTGGAAATCGGCGACCACAACCTGGTCCGCGAGTACGTGACCATCAGCCGTGGGACTCCGGCCGGGGGTGGCCTGACCCGCATCGGCAGTCACACCCTGATCATGGCCTATGCCCACATCGCGCATGACAGTGTGATTGGTGATCACGTCATTCTGGCCAACGCGGCGACCTTGGGCGGGCACGTGACCGTAGAAGACTGGGCCGTCGTCGGCGCGCTTTGCCCAGTCCACCAGTTTGTGCGCATCGGAACACATGCTTACATCGGAGGCGGCACCACTGT
>DASQXC010000459.1:0-4848 GCA_035639935.1 Terriglobales bacterium | reverse complement strand
GTGTCTGTACGTGTTCGTCAGAGTTTTTACCCCCGACACGCCGGAATCCGAGCTGACGGATTGACTCATTGAGTCATTGCACACCGGCCTTAATGACACAATAACTCAAGGGCCCAATGACTCAATAGCAGAGCCTTACTTTTTGACAATTGGGTTATATCCGTCGCCCGCCAGCTTGTTGCGCATCGCTTCCGCCTCCTTGATGTCAGTGAATGGCCCTACCTGCACATGAAAGAGCGAATCCGTAGGTGTGTTGCTGGCCAGGAATACTGGATATTCCTTCCTGCGGAGGGCAGCCACCAGTGCCTCTGCATCTTCCCTCCTGGTGACAGCCGCCACTTGCACCACGTATGCGGATGTATGCGGCGTTTCCGGCGCGGGCGCACTCTCTGCAGCAGGCGCGGACGGGTTGGAGGTGAGTTGCGGATTTGCTTCCTGCTGCGCGACGGTCTTGTAGAAGCTCAAGGGGGTGGCGGGGGTGGGATTAGCAGCTTCCGCCGCGCCGCTAGCAGCTCTCGGTTTGGCGGCGTTGACTGCCGCCGAGGAGGGTGCTTCGGCTGTTTTGGCGGGCGAGGACGCCACGCTGCGGCCCAGCGTGTATCCCAGGCCGAAGAAAATGCCACAGACCACTACGAGCGCGAAGAACAATCCCAGCATTCGCCCCGTTCCCAAGCTGATCTCGACATCCTGAGCTGCGGCCATAAGCCTCCCCAAGGGTCCACGGCAAAGCTGTTGCTTGGCTGATGGAAACCTCGCCTGAATAATACGGCAGCGCACAGCTCGTGCTTGTTGGCGCAGTTGGTTCCGCAGGTATCACGAAATGGGAGCCTCGGATCGCAGGGCGGGGTGCAGGTTAACCAGTGAGTTGCAATACAGGACGGCCGCCCCGAACTGCTATCCTGTTCCGTCCAATGGCCAAATCTCCGATTGCCCTCGTGGCCGTCCTCTACATCTCGGCTTATGCGCAGAACCTGCCTTCCGGTTCGCTTGAGAAGGGCACGTGGGAATTAGCTATTTGGACCGCCGGGGGTCACAGTGTTTCCGGAGGCACATCTGAGACCAGCGTCTGGAACGCTGGCCTGCGCCTGGGCAGGGTCCTCACCCATGACCACGGCTCTGGGTTTTCGCGCGGCAACCTGGAGTACGCTGGGGACGTCGTTCCAATCTACGTGTTGTTTTTCCCTCGCCAGACTTCTTATGCGGGCGGATTCAATCCTGTGATTCTCAAATGGAATTTCACCAGCGGCCAGAAGGTCGCACCGTATTTCGAATTCGGCGGGGGTGTGCTACTTTCCCTGGACGATGTTCCTCCGGGTACGAGCAAGGTAAATTTCACGCCGCAAGCCAGCTTTGGCGTGCAAATCTTCGGGCGCGGGAAACGCGCCGTCTCCCTGGCTGGCAAGTACGTGCACATCTCGAACGCCGGCCTGGCCACACCCAATCCCGGCATCAACACTTTGCAGTTTGCGATTGGATACCAGTGTTTCAAGTGAGCAAAAAACAAGCCACGGATTTCCACGGATATTCACGGATAAAAAATCCGTGTGCATCGCGTGACAATCCGTGGCCTCCTTCACGCCGGACTCTTTACGCTCGCCCTGAGCTCCGCGACGATTTCCTGCGCGGCTTTGCGGGCGATTTCGAGTTGGTCCGGCGGAAAGGAAATGGCGCCCACTCGGGCATGCCCTCCCCCCCCGTAGCGTTCGCAGATCTCCGCCAGATTGACCAGGTGGTTAGCGCGCGTCCAGGGATTGGAACCCACCGAAACCTTGGTTCGGAAGCTGCTCTTACTCAAACCCACACTGTAGATGCACTCCGGGTGCAGGTAATACGGAATGAACTTGTTGTAGCCTTCGAGTTCCTGGTCACTGATGTCGTAGAACACAGTACCTTCACGGCAGTCGGTACGCTGGCGCATCATCTCGATACATTGCCGATGACGCTCCAGCAGGGGTGCCTGCAGCGGTGCCACGAAAGGCTCCGCCAAGATTGCGCCCAGGGGGTGATAGGCGAGCAGCGGCACGAGTCGTGGCAGAAAGCCGGGGTCCTGCGTGGCTTCGATGATCATGGTAAGCCGCATGGCGGGCTCGCGCATCTCCACCGCACTGCGCGCGTCCGGGAACTGCGCGCCGTCGATGATGTCTGCCCATTCGATCAGTTCCGACGCCGGAGCAGGGTTGAACCCGAAGCGCTGCTCGGTGATCGTGGCCAGGAACTTTGTGCAAGACTTGAAGTCAGGATCGTAGAACTTTGTATTGGACTGCTGCTGCTCAAAATGCGCCGCGTCGGCGGGGGTGAGGAACGCGCTTTGATGGTGGTCGAACCACCAGGTGACGCGAGGCGAAGTGGAGTACTTGAAGTCCACGATCGCGTTCTCATGCCCGTCGAATTGGGACTCGTCAAAGAGGCTGCCGGCGCGGTGCGCCAGCCCGGTGAAGACAAACTCAGCATCGTCGCGGATGCGCTCGCGGTAAAAGCGCGCGAACAGTGACGCGCAGGCCGCGCCGTCAAAACACCTGTCGTGAAAGAACACCCGCACCCGCAACCAGGACCTCTTTCTCTTTCTCTCCCTGCATGCCCCGGCAGTGGGGCAATCCGCCGGTCGCCGCTGTGGAAGGAAAGATAGATACAAATGACACTGTGCGCGGGGAAAGTCAAGGCACGGGATTGGTTCACGTTACTAAGGTGCTCGCCCCGCCGCTAGTTACCTCAGTTTACTCACGTGATTGACAGGTGTAACGAGATGGTCGATAAAGCAGTTGGGCGCAGTTCCCGTCCGAGGATACCCGTCTGTAACAGCCAGGACGCGAATGTCAGATTCCACCATCGTCGAGGCTTCGCGCTATCACGTGCAAGGATTTGAGGCCGTGGTCTGTAGCGAGGCCATGCACAAGCTCATGCAAATGGTGGAGCGCGTGGCACGCAGCAACGCCGCCGTGCTGATCGTGGGCGAGACCGGAAGCGGCAAGGAGTTCATCGCTCGCTCCATCCATCATCATTCCCTGCGTTGCAGCAAGCCCTGGGTAGACCTGAATTGCGCCGCACTTCCCGAGAACCTGGTCGAGAGCGAGCTGTTCGGGTACGAAAAAGGCGCGTTCAGTGGAGCCGACACACCCAAGCCTGGCCTCTTCGAACTGGCCGACCAAGGCACGCTATTCCTGGACGAGATCGGCGAACTCGAGCCCAAAGTTCAGGTAAAACTGCTGCGCGTGCTGGACGCGGTTCCCTACTACCGCCTGGGAGGCAGCAGGAAAATCTCGGTGGACGTACGTATCGTCGCGGCTACCAACCAGGATTTGGAGGAAAAGGTCCGCCAAGGCCGCTTCCGCAGCGACCTTTACCATCGTTTGGGACAATTCCAGCTCAAAGTGCCGCCCCTGCGGAACAGGCCCGAGGACATCATTGGCCTGGCGCAACATCTGCTCAACAAGAGCAAGCCCGAGATGCATTTTTCCGAAGATGCTTTGCGGGCGCTGCTCGCATATTCCTGGCCGGGCAACGTGCGCGAGCTGAGGAACGTGGTCTTGCAGGCGGGCACCCTCGCCGAGGATGCCGAGATCCGCGCCGCCGACCTGCCGCCCGAGATCGGGGGGGCGCCGCGTCTCGACGACGAAGTCCCCAGCAGCGACCTGGCCGAGATCGAGCGCCAGACCATCGTGAAGGTGCTGGCTGGAACCGGCGGACACCAGGGACAGGCGGCGGAACAACTCGGCATCTCCCGCCGCACCCTCAGCCGCAAGCTCAAGCAGTACCGGATCGACGCTGAACGCCGCAGTTCAAATCCGCTGGGCATGCTGGGCGAGGAACAGCAAACCTATTACCGCGCTGCGCTTGACGTTCCGGTGACGATCTGCACCAGGGGCCAGGAGCTGAATGTCCGCAGCGTGAATCTTGCAACCGGCGGGCTGGCTGTGAGTGGCATCACCAATCCCCTGAAGTGCTCCGGCGACCTGGAGATCCGCTTCACCATGCCCGATGGCCTGGCGGTCGAGGCCACTGGTCGCATCGTTTGGGCCGACGTCCGCGGCAAAGCCGGCATCCGTTTCACCCACATCGATTCCCAACTCGCCCGCAAGATCCACCACTGGATCTCCGAAAGGCAGCAGGAAGAAGGCTGGGCGGTCAGCGAATCGCGCTCAGCGGACTAGCATCTTGGGGTGCCCCGCCCGAGCCGGTGTTGCTCGGGTGGGGTTTTGCAAGAGTGTGCGCCGTCCTAAAAAAATACAAATTACAGACTCCCAATTTCCTCCGGTGGTTTCAGCTTGCGAAATGAGCCATATAGCAGCACGTCGTACACGATCTTCAGCCCACCGCCGAGCACCAGCGGGGCACCGAAGGCGACGTGCTGCATGGACAATCCGGCCAGCGACGAGGCCGCTGCCCAGCAGGTGTTGCGCGTTAGGTTGGTGATGCCACTCGCGAAGGTACGTTCTTCCGGGCGTACAACCGCCGCGATGTAGGATTGCCGTGTCGGAACATCCATCTCTACCAGCGATTCGCGGAGCAGGAAAAGTCCCACGGCCAAAGGCAGCGAGGGGGCGAGCGGCACGGCCATCAGGAAGAGGCTGGAGGACAGATGCGTGAAGACCATGGTGTTCACCAAGCCGATGCGCCGCGCCAGCCAGGCCGCGCCGAGATGCGAGGCAGCGTTCAGCACGTGCACAGTGAAGAACAACAAGCCCAGACTCTCTTCACCGGCTCCGAAGCGGCGGAAGAACCAATAGGCAACCAAAGCATCGGTAAGAAATCCGCCGCCAAATGCATCCAGGCAAAACAGAGCTGCAAGCCGGGTGACGACTTTTTTAGTCTGTGCCGAGACTTCGGCCAGCGTCGGCGGGCCTTCGACCT
>DASQXC010000458.1:0-11152 GCA_035639935.1 Terriglobales bacterium | reverse complement strand
GCACCTCCATGGAATGTGCCATGCTCATGCGATCGACCTTGTAGAGGATATCGTCAGGCAGGTAATACCGCTGGTCGAACAAAAGGAACCTGTCGAGGCCCGGCGGCGCTGGTACATCGCGCAGCAGGCGGCGCATCGCATCGGAATCGGCGCGGGGAAACAAAACATGCAGGTCCTCCTCAGAGAAGGTGCCATTCCAGAAAATGTGCGCCTCCTCCGGTGAAAGCAATGAACCTTCGAGGAAACGCTTGAGCTTGTATTCGAAGCTGATCTTATCGTCCGAAACAGGCCACATGCGCACCGCCGCAGCAGCCGAGCGCCGCATCCACGCCGGCAGTGCGCGAGCCATCTGCGCATAACGGTCAGCGCGATAAGTGAGATAGCCCCCGAACAGTTCGTCGCCGCCGTCGCCACTCAGCGCCACCGTGACCTGCTGTCGGCTCATCTTGGCAAGGAACCAGACGGGAAGCGAGCCGGCATCGGCGCTGGGCTCGTCGGAGTAGTAGGCAAATTGCTGGATAGCGTCCACCAGTTCGGCGCCGGGGCTGAGGTCGAACTCTGTGTGCTCGGTGCCATAGAGATGTGCAACCTCGCGGATGTAGCGGCTCTCGTCGAAGCTGCGCCCCTTGAAGGTGATGGAGAAGGTCTTCAGACGCGACGAGCTGGCTGCGGCGGCATAATGCAGGATGGTCGAAGAATCGATCCCGCCGCTGGCCCAGACCCCCAGCGGAACATCCGAGACTAGGTGCTCTTTGACGGAGTGCTGCAAGAGGGAATCTAGCTCCTGTTTTGCATCCTCCAGCGTGATCCGTCTCGCGAGCGCCTCTGGTGCGCAGTGCCAGTAACGCTCCGTGCGGACCTGCCCGTCCTCCCATACCAGGAAGTGTCCAGGCAGGAGCTTTACGACGTCGCGCACCAAGGTGTGTGGTGCGGGAACCCAGTTTAGGCGGAGATAACAGTTGAGCCCATCGAGGTCGAGGGTCCGGTCAATCTCCGGATGGACGAAGATCCCCTTCAGTTCCGAAGCGAAGTAAATGTCAACGGCGCGCTGGGAATAGTAGAGGGGCTTAATGCCCATGCGGTCGCGCGCCAGTACCAGGCGTCGGCGCGACTCCGTCCACACGGCCAGCCCGAACATGCCGCGCAGGCGCGCAAAGCAGCCGGTATCCCACTCAAGGAAGGCTTTGAGCACCACTTCCGTATCGCTGTTTGTCGCGAAACGATGTCCGCGCACCTTCAGCTCTTCGCGAAGTTCGAGATAGTTATAGATCTCGCCGTTAAAGACGAGGACGGTGTCGCCGTCATCGGTGCGCATGGGCTGCTCACCCGATCTCAGATCGATGATTTTCAGCCGGACGGCGCCGAGCGAGACGTGCGGTGTCTCGAAGACGCCCTGCTGGTCGGGGCCGCGGTGCAGCATTGCAGCCGTAGCTTCGCGAATGCGTTCGCTGGTGGTGGGGCACTGCTTATGTGTAAATCCAACGATGCCGCACACGAGGCGATTCTAACAAAACGACCGCAGATTCACGCGGATACACGCGTATTTCAAAGAGAAGTCAGCCGCGCTGCTGCGCGCTGATTTGCGGCGACAGAGCTAAGAATCACAGACAATGCGAACCATTTTTCCGCCGGCCTGGAGGCGGTAGCGCTCGCCGCGCCACAAGATCCTGTCACTAAAATAACTGGCCACCCAAAAACCGAACCCCATCAGGTCGCGCAGAGGATAAAGCCAGCAATATGCGAGCGAGCGCGGATCGCGCACGGCGCCCCATCCAGCAATGACACAAAGCAAAACGCGGTTGAGAAATGCGCCTGCAAAAAGGATTGCTCCCAGCATAGGACTGCCCACAGCCACGCCACTCAGCAAGCCGAGCAAGCCGTAGGGCATGGCGAACGTCAATGCCATGCCCAGGTGTCCCTTGGGACGGGAGTAGCGGGTGCTTTTCATCCAGCGCGTCTGGTGAATCAGCGACTGGGGCAGCGACTCGTGCAGGATGACATGATCAATCACGTGAGACGAGAGCACGACTTCATAACCGGCGGTGGCGATCCGGTTGCCCAGCAGGAAGTCATCGGAGCAGTAGTCGGCAAACATGGCGAAGCCGCCGACCACGTCTAGTGCCTCTCGCCGCAGGGCCATAGTGGGTCCGAGAGCAAACTTCATGCCTTCGAGCATCTCGGCGACCAAGACTCCCGAGGTCATTTCAACCGACATGCCGAGAGCCTCCAGGCGGGCCCACAGCCCGCCAGCCGGTTTGCCGCGGTAGACGGTGGTTACGCACCCGACACCAGAATCGAGCAGTGGCGGAATCAGTTGCCGAAGATAGTCAGGCGCGACTTCCACGTCGCTGTCGCTAATGACCAGGTAATCGAAATTGGCTTCGCCGAGCATTTTCACCAGTGACCAGCATTTTGCGTTCGGCCAAGCTGGCTGGCCCGAGGCGACCAACTTGACTGGCACGTGCGGATAAATCTGCTTCAGATCGCGAACGATCGTCAGGGCAGGGTCATTGATGGTTCGCGCACCGAACACGATTTCGAAGCGCGGGTAGTCGAGGCGAAAGAAGCTTTCCAGGCTCGCCCGGAGTTGCGGCTCCATGCCGTGGAGCGGCTTGAGCAGGCTGACGGGCGGGAGTTCGGCTTGGGTGCACAGCAGGCCGGGGTCCCCAAGGAAACCGCTTTTGCTTCGTTGGGGTGGAAGGCGCTTTCTGCGGTACCGCAACACCGCAAGCCCAACCAGCAGGAGATACGAGCTCGACGTCAGCAAGCCGGCCATCGCTAGCGCAATGAGCACGCGTGCGATCATTACACGAAGTCCCGGTTGGAAAAATGCTGGAGCGAGACAACGCATGGCGCCGGGCCAAGGTTCGGCTTGGCCCCAGAGTCCCACTTTAAGTCTGTGGGCGCGGTCCCTTCGTCACTTCTATTGGAAGGGCAGCTTCCCGCCGGGCCGGGGAACGCCAGCCGTCCAGCCGCATAGCAATGCCTACCACTTGTCCCAGTACCTCAGCCTCCTGCGACTGCTTCAACGTGCGCGCCGGTACCGGCGAAAGGGGGTGAGGTTGCAGAACGAGGTGGTCGCCTTCCCGCGAGCACCAGCACGCAGTGTAACCGCCTCGCGTTTCAACGAAGTAGATTGGGCGCTCATACTCCGAACGCCAATTATTCTGCACCACCGCAGTGGCCGATTCATCCACCTGAATGAACGACCCAGGCAGCAACACGGGATACATGGTGAAGTCCTTGCTGCCGATATAACCGTAGATGTATTTATTATGGTTGCTGAATTGCGTTAGGTAGCCGAGGGGCACCACCCCCCAGCTCTCGATCATGGGCCCCAGATTTACCGTGTGCCGGGGATCGAATCCGGGGTCGAGACGAACCGGCAGATTGACCACCATCATGCTGTCCAACGTCTCTGAAACGTGGGAGTTAGGAGGCTCCACAAACGCCAGGTCGGCGGCCGCCCCGTTCATGTCAATGCCGTACCAAGCGAACAGCTCACGCAGGTCCCGGCGATAGATCACGGCCAGCGAATACAACCGGAAGATGTTGGGAACAACGCCTTTCGTCTCGATATCGGACAGCCGGCTGGGAGAGATGCCAAAGTCTTCATTAGCGTGGCGGGCGGCGATGCGTGCGCTCGCAGCTTCGACATCGCGGATGGTGAGTCCCAGTTCTTCACGCAAGCTGCGCAGGCGCCGTCCAGCTCGTAACAAGATTTAGCTCCAAGCGAAATTTCCCGTCTTTTAACACATCACTGCCCCAAAAATAAAGCACTCTGTTGCGACTGTCCTAATTGGCTGGTGGGCTGAAAATTAGGACATAGCCGTTGGACCCTAGGTGGCTTGCCACCGCCAATTGTTCTGTTTTTGAACAACCCGGGCTGCCTCACCCGGAAGGCGGCCGCCTGCGGGTCTCCTGAACTGGCGGCAAACTGTATGCTCAATCCTCCAGAGGTAGGAAGGCGTACAATGCAGCCTCATATCATCTTTGTGACGGTCCTGTCCGGATATTGGGTAATGACCAAACTGAGAGAGGAGAAGCGCGCGGTTCCCCGAGTATCGTGGCAGCTTCCGGCCAGCGTGGCCTTCGCCGATTCGGGCCGCGGCCAAGTCGAACTTCAGGATATCAGCACCCGCGGCCTGTTCTTTTTTACCCAAGCCAAGGTCGAGAAGAACGCCAAGCTTGAGATTGTGCTGTTGATGCCTCCCGACCTGCAACAGTTCAGTCATCAGTGGGTATGCTGCCAAGCGACGGTTGTGCGCGTGGAAGAACACCAAAAACAGCAGAAAATCGGGGTTGCGGCGATAATCGATCGCTGCGAAGCCCTGCCACAGATTTGATTCCCGGCAGAAGACGGGTTGTGGTCTCTCTTATGTACATTCAACCTTTTGAATAAATTCACTTTCGGAGCGCAAAAACTACACATTTTTTTCTCCTCGCCTCTTAAAAAACTGTGGACCCAGCAGACACGATTTGCGTTAAGTGATTGGCCGCACTCCACGAGCACGGAAACATGTTTCAACAAAGTTAGGCAGCGCGTTTGCACTCTTAGTGTTTTCCGGTTACGATTGCCCTTCGACGCGTGCAACCAGTTGAGCGCTCTGCAGCGAAGAGTTTTGTGGAGCGTTAGGACGCGATTTCCTGAGCATTTCCACTGCTATGGTGGAAATGCTGATCACAGGAGGCCATTCCGCTTGACGCGATTTTCTTCGTGACAGAAGGGGCCGGATATGAAGACAGCAGCCGATGGCTTGAGCGCAGTTCCTCTACCCCATGCCGTGCTTTGTGTCAATTGCGAGATCATTAGCAACAGCCCGCATGACGTCTGCACGATTTGCGGCAGCCGCTCCCTGACCAGCGTTTTCCGGCTGCTGGGTGGGGCGCTGCGGGGCCAAACTCACTCCAGCGGACAGGCCAAGTACAGTGTGGCACTCACTGCCAAGGTACAGGAAATCCAAGCAACCGACCTGAACGTCATCTTCGAGTTGCTCGCCCGATTGGCGGAGGCTGGCGGGGTGGCACACCTAAATGTGGAGCCCGTTCTGGAAACCCAGCCTGTAAGCAGGGCGGCGTGATTTTGTCCTCTTGCCTCGCCTTGCGGGACGGAGCCAGCCGCAAGGCGAGCAAGTTGCTCTACTGTCGTTGCGCAGTTTTCTGCCAGACGATTTTGCCGCCCAAGATCGTTGTCTCAACGCCGACATTGGCAAGCAGTTTGGGATCAATGGCAAAAATGTCGTGGCTCAGGAGAATTACGTCCGCCAGTTTGCCCGGCGTGATGGAGCCTTTTTCATTCTCTTGGAACTCGGCGTAGGCCGAGCCCATCGTGTAAGCCTCGATTGCCTCCTGGACCGTGATCTTCTGCTCCGGCACCCAGCCGCCCGAGTTTTTGCCATCCAAGGTCGTACGCGTGACAGCGGCATAAATGGTGAGCATCGGATTGAGCGGGGCGACATTCCAGTCCGTGCCCAGCGCGAGCTTCACGCCGTGGTCGAGAAAACTGCGAAAGGCGTAGGTGGTCTTGATCCGCTGAGGGCCTATGCGCCTCTCCGCCCATCTCCCATCGTCTATGGCGTGATAGGGCTGCACCGAAGCAATCACTCCCAGCTTCGCGAAGCGGTCAAAGTCCTTGGAAGCCAGATGCTGAGCGTGCTCGATGCGCAAGCGTCGGTCTCTTTGTCCATTCGCCTGAATGACGTTTTGGAAAAGATCCAGGGTGAGCGAAATCGCTTCGTCGCCGATGGCATGGATGCATAGCTGCAATCCTTGCTTGTCCGCGCCCATCATGGCGGCCTGCATCTTCGAGAAGGGCTGCATCTCAGCCGTAAGCAGGCCGCGGCTGGAGGGGTTGTCGGTGTAGGGTTCGAAGAAGTAAGCCGTGCTGGAGCCCAATGAGCCATCGGCGTACCCCTTCACCGCCCCGATGCGCAACAGCGATGAGCCAAAGCCATGCCGGATGCCGAGCTGTGCCTGCTTTTCCCAGCCCTCTATCATTGGAGCCACGTAGATGCGCGTGGTGAGTTCGCCGCTCTCTTCCAGCTCCTTATAGATACTGATGTTCAGTCCCAAATCTTCGCCTTCGTTGCCCATCTCTTGCACGCTGGTGACGCCCACGCTGCGCGCATGAGCGAGCGCCCGGCGGGCGGCGGCGATTCGTTGGCTGCGGCTAGGAGGCGGGATCACGCGGTCGATGAAGCCTTGCGCCGCGTCCTTCAGTATTCCTGTCGGATTGCCGTGTGCGTCGCGCACAATGGTGCCGCCCGGCGGGTCCGGCGTCTTTGCAGTAATGCCGGCCAACCGCAGTGCCACTGAGTTCGCCAAGCACATATGACCGTCGTACCGGCTAACTGCGACCGGCGTGTCTGGAGTGACCGGATCGACCAAATCCTTGGTGGGAAGCTTAGGGGGATTCCAGTTTTGTTCGTCCCAATTGCCCCCAGTGACCCATTCGCCTTTGGGGCGGCTGCGAACGAACTCGGCCATGATTCTTACGAATTCTGCAGGACTCGCGGCAGCTTTCAGTTGGACGCTGTCCAGAGCCAGCCCGCTGTCCAGAAAGTGGACGTGAGCGTCATCAAATCCCGGCAGCACCAGCTTGCCGGCGGCATCTATCACGCGCGTTTTGGAGTCCCTCCATGCCTCAATCTCACTGTTGCTGCCCACAGCGGCGATGCGGTCACCCAGCACAGCAACGGCCTCGGCCTTTGGTTTTTTGCTGTCCATCGTGTAGACATTCGCGTTGATAATGATCAAGTCGGCTGCCGGACGACTCTGACCAGCGCTAGTTCCCAGGAGCGACAGGAAGAGAAGTAACCGTCTGCACATTCGGCAACTCCGTTTTGGCACAAATATTTAATGGATGACGAAGAACTGTCCATCTTTTTATCCCGCTGGCTCAATTCCCTCATTTTTCTATGTGAGATCTGCATCTTACTGTCAGACCATAAGATGGACCGTTATCTCTGCATCCACTGTCATTTTTATCAGCCTCCGCGCGAGAATCCCTGGCTTGAAGCCGTAGAGCTGCAGGATTCGGCTTACCCGTACCACGACTGGAACCAGCGCATCACCGCCGAGTGTTACGCGCCCAATGCGGCCTCGCGTCTGCTTGATGCCTCAAAACGCATCACTAAAATCGTCAACAACTATTCCCGTATCAGCTTCAACTTCGGCCCGACGCTACTCTCCTGGATGGAGGAAAACGCGCCCGGCGCCTACCAGGACATCCTTGAGGCCGATCGCCAAAGCCGAGAGCGCTGCTCCGGTCATGGCAATGCGATTGCTCAGGCCTACAACCACATGATCCTGCCGCTCGCCAACCGGGCCGATAAATACACCCAGGTGCTGTGGGGGATTCGCGACTTCGAGCATCGTTTCCGCCGCCATCCCGAAGGCATGTGGCTTCCGGAAACCGCGGTGAACACGGAAACGCTGGAGGTGCTGGCGGATCTTGGCATCCGGTTCACCGTGCTGGCGCAGCGACAGGCGCGCCGGGTGCGCAAGATCGGCGGCCGGACCTGGAAGGAGGTTCAGGGAGCCATCGATCCTTCGCGCGCTTATCGCGTGCGGCTTCCCTCGAAGCGCTTCATCACGCTGTTCTTCTACGATGGCCCGGTCTCTCAGGCGGTGGCGTTCGAAGGTCTTCTTAACAACGGTGAACAGTTCGCCCGGCGGCTGCTGAGCGGCTTCTCGGATAGGCGCACCTGGCCGCAACTGATGCACATCGCCACGGACGGCGAGACTTACGGCCATCACCACAGGCACGGAGACATGGCGCTCGCCTATGCGCTCGACTATGTCGAGATGCAGAACCTGGCAAAGATTACCAATTACGGCGAATTCCTGGAGCGGCATCCGCCCACCCACGAGGTCGAGATCGTGGAGAACAGCTCGTGGAGCTGCATCCATGGAATCGAGCGCTGGCGGGCTGACTGTGGCTGCTCGACGGGAGGCCGTCCCGCCTGGAACCAGCGATGGCGAGCTCCCCTCCGCCAGGCGCTGGATTGGCTTAGCGACGAACTGACACCCATTTTCGAGCAGAAAGCCTCCACCTTGCTAAAGGACCCGTGGCTCGCCCGAAACGATTACATCCACGTGGTGCTGGAGCGCACACCCGAGAACCAGGAGCGCTTCCTGGAGAAGCACTCTCGTGCAACCAAGCAGGTCAGCCTAGAGGCGCAGCATGCTGCGTCTCTACAGCAGCCCCCCGCGAGCCCGCTGGCCACGGAGCAGCGGGTCGGCCCCATGGCGACGGAGGACAAGGTTGCGATCCTGAAGCTGATGGAGCTCGCGCGCCACACCATGCTCATGTACACCAGTTGCGGCTGGTTCTTCGACGAGCTCTCGGGCATTGAGGCAGTGCAAGTGATCATGTACGCCGCCCGCGCCGTGCAGCTTGCCCAGCAGTTGTTCGGGGTTCAGATTGAAGAAAGGTTCCTTGAGAAGCTGGCGATGGCCCACAGCAACATTCCCGAGCAAGGTAGTGGGGTCGATATTTACCGCCGATACGTCAAGCCGGCGGCCCTTGACCTGGTGAAGGTCGGGGCTCACTACGTTATCAGCTCGTTGTTCGACCCCTACGCCGAGCACTCTTCGATTTACTGCTATACCGTGGACCGCGAAGACCATCGCTTGTTCGAGTCAGGCAGGGCTCGCCTGGCGCTGGGCCATGGGCGCGTGCGCTCGCGCGTCACCCAGGAATGCGTCCATCTCACCATGGGCGCGCTGCACCTGGGAGACCACAACTTGAATGCCGGCACACGCATTTTCCGCAGCCGGCAAAACTATGAGGCGCTGGTGCAAGGAGCCAGCCAGGTCTTTCTGGCCGGCGACCTGCCGTCTGTCTTGCGCGTGCTCGACCAGGAGTTCGGAGGAGTGACCTACTCGCTGAAGTCGCTGTTCCGTGACGAACAGCGGCGCATCGTCTCCATGATTCTTGACTCCACGCTGGGCGAGGCTGAGAACAGTTTCCGGCAGCTTTACGAGAACCATGCGCCGTTGATGCGGATGCTGGGCGAACTGGGGATACCGTTCCCTAAGGTGCTGCACATGACCGCCGAGTTTGTGCTCAACGGCAGTCTGCGCCGGGCCCTCCAGCAAGAGGACTTGGAGTTTCCACACATCCGCGGATTGCTCGACGCAGCCCAGCGCGAAAGCGTGGCGCTTGATGCTGCCGGCCTCAGCTACGCCCTGGGCCAGACTATCGAGCTTCTGATGCAGCGGTTTACGGCGCACCCCGCAGCGATACAGTATCTAGAACGGCTCGAAAGGGCTGTCGATCTGGCGCGCAGTTTCCCCTTCGAGGTCAACCTTTGGAAGGTGCAGAACGGGTATTATCAGATGCTGCAGCGGGTGCGGCCTGAGTTTAAGGCCCGCGGCGGCGACCAAGCCCGCCTCTGGCTGGCGTGCTTCGACAGCCTGGGGGAGAAACTCAGCATCCGTGTTCTGGAGCCGCAGCCGGTGGTGCCCCGCGAGACGCACCTTCCGGCAGCGGCGTAGCCGGAAACCTGTTTTGTTAAAGGCGCGAGCGTTTGCCGGATAAATAAAAGGCGCCGCCGGGAACCCTGAGCGCAATTGGAACCGTCTAATAAACTTTTCTGTGTTTCACTGTTGCCTTGCTGGCGTATGCGAAGCGCGGCTCCGCGCAAGCATTGCCTGCGACGTATTCACCCACGGCCGGAGCGTGCTTGAAGCCGTGGCCCGATCCGCCGCCTACGATCCACAGATTTTCAATGTCGGGGTGACGGTCAATAAGGAAATTGCCATCGGACGTGTTCTCGTAGGCGCATACCCTGCTTTCCGTCAGCGGTGCATCCCGAAGCTGGGGGAAGTATCTGCGCAGGTGCTCACGCATTATGTGCAGCCCACGCTGGCTGATCAACCTGTCGGCGGTCTCGGGATCAAACGGCGGCCCGTGCCAGTCGAAGCCGATCTTGATTCCTCGGTTCTCGATATCGGGGACGCCATAGATATGGTCGGCGTAGCTATACCATGCCGGCATTGCCGGCGGTCCGTAGCGGCCGCTGCCGGGCGCCACGGAGAAAAAGAATACTTCCTGCCGGGTTGGGAAAATGCGTTTGGCGAGCCTCTGCGGGAACATGCGCGGCAGCCATGCGCCGCAGGCGAAGACGAACTCGTTGGCAACAACCCGCCGCCGCGTGTTAGTGATGATCGCCTCCAGCCGCCAACGGACGGGAGGCGCCTCGACGGCCTCCGCGATATAGTCCACGCCATCCTCTACTGCCTGTGCCACGAGCGCCTGCACAGCCCGGCGCGCCAGGATGACCCCAGCTTCCGGTTCGAGCAGTGCCCACTCGACACCTCGCAAGGAGAACTGGGGGAAGCGCCTGCGCAATTCTCGGCGCGACAGATTTTCACACGGCACGTGCAGCCGAGTCAGTGTGTCCAGAGTCTCCAGCGGATAGCGGTCTCGTCTTCGCGCCAGCCAGAGCATGCCCGTTCGCACAAAGAGCTGTTGTCGGCAGCGCCGCATGAAATCGCGCCAGAGCTTCATTGACCGCAGCGCGAAGCGCGTATAAAGCTCATCAGGACCATAGCCCATGCGCATGATGCGGGTTTCACCGCCGGAACTGGAGCGGCTGTGGCCCGCGCCGTAGGAGTCAAGCAAGGCTACACTTTTTCCTTTGCGGCGGAGGTGGTATGCGATCCACGCGCCGAAGGCGCCAGCGCCGACCACGGCTACGTCGTATTGCCGCCGCACTTCATGCGCTCGCGCGCCCGCTCCGCCTTCTGAAAGGCAAGCATCGCCGTGACCAAATCCTCCAGCGCGCATCCCACGCTTTTGAACAGTGTGATCTCATCCGCGGAGGTCCGGCCCGCCTTCTTTCCGCTCACGACCTCGTGCAAATCTGCGACAACACTGTCGCGGCTGATCACTCCCTCGCTCATGGGAATCAGCAGATCGCCGGCCTCGGCGAGTGCGCCTTCATAGGTGTCCACGATAATTCGCGCTCGCCGCACGGTTTCGCTGTCCACTTCGCGGGTGTGGGGACGGAACGCGCCGACCAGGTTGAGGTGCGTACCAGTTCGCAGCCAGCTTGCTTCCAAGACGGGCGTAGAAGATGTCGTGCAGGTGCAGATAATGTCGGCCTGCGAGGCGCACAAGCAAGCGTCGGCGGGCGCGACTTCC
>DASQXC010000457.1:0-5609 GCA_035639935.1 Terriglobales bacterium | reverse complement strand
AGACGGAGAACGCGGTCCCGCGGAAACGAGGGTGCACGCTGGAATGCACCCGGATGTCGCCCCCATATTTGTGAATGATGGCGCTCGAAACCCATAGACCCAATCCTGTGCCGCGTTCTCCCTTGGTAGTGTAGAAGGGCTCGAAAATGTGCTGCCGGTGCTCGGGGGCAATGCCGGGACCGTTGTCGGCAATCAGCACACGCAGCCCGCGTCGCCCCGGGTGTTTCCAATCGCGCGACTCGAAGACGTGCAGTTTCACAAGGCCGCCTTCACCCACCGCTTCCAGCGCGTTCACGATAAGGTTCGCGAAGACTTGGCGAATCTCGCCAGGGAAGCCGCGGATCTTGGGCTGCGACCCGAAACGCTTCTCCACCTTGACGCGCCGGGACTGTAAGCGGCGCGCATAGAGCGCGAGTACGTTGTCCACCACTTCGGAGATGCTGATCCACACGGGAGCAGCAGATTCGCGGTAAAAGCCCAAGGTCTGCCGTGTGATATGCACGATGCGCGCCAGCTCTTCTCCGGCCAGGCTCACATAATGGCGCGCCGTTTCGTCCAGGGTGCCGTGCCTTTCCAGCAGGTAGAGCAGGTTGGTGACGGCCTCCAGCGGGTTGTTGATCTCGTGCGCAATGGAGGCCGCGAGACGGCCGGTAGCTGCCAGCCTCTCGGAGTTGCGCAACGCCGCCTCGGCGCTCTTGCGTTCCGTGAGGTCGCGCGCAATCGCGGCAACGCCGATGTTGCGCCCGTGGTGCCACACGGCCCCCATCGTCATCTCCATTTGCAGCAGTGAGCCGTCCGAACGGCAGCAGGTCAGCTCCCGACACATGCCATGATCACCGGAACGCAGCGCAACCACCATGGCTGTCA
Source organism: Terriglobales bacterium (assembly GCA_035639935.1). Classification (GTDB taxonomy): domain Bacteria; phylum Acidobacteriota; class Terriglobia; order Terriglobales; family Acidobacteriaceae; genus JAHFUA01. The sequence continues at coordinate 4,742 of DASQXC010000457.1, read as the reverse complement.
ACTCGGCGCGGCAGGTCGGCGGCACGATGATCTCCAGATGGCGTCCGAGAACATCCGCCTGCGAATACCCGAACAGCCGCTCCGCTGCGAGATTCCAGCACACTATTTGGTCCTGATTATTGACACAAATAATCGGGTCCCGCGCATACGTGAGGACGGCGGCCAGATAGCTATCAACTGAGAGCTTTTCCGCCATGTAGCTTGCGGTCGGCCAGAAACCCATTTTACCCTGTGATTACCTATGATGCAGGGGAACCAGGATTTGTACCCGTCAGGCGAAAATTGCCTGCCGGAATGGACGCGGTGGACCTTCGCTTTTCCTGGGATTAGGACAGCATTTGCCTCGACTCCGCTCGCCAGCGACTGCCACTCCACTCAGCAGGTCAGGTGCTTGTGCATGATGTCGGAGTAGCATGACCGATGCACCCATGTGGCCTCTGGTACCATATCCCGATTTTTTCTTTGCGGCAGCGGAGATAAACGTGATTATCCTGTGGGCTGTTCTGGCCGGAGTGGGCGTAGGAATAATTTCCGGGCTGGTGGGAATAGCTGGCGGCGCGATCCTGGTTCCCGTCCTGTTCTATGGATTCAAAATGAACCAGCATCTAGCTCAGGGGACAACTCTCGCCGTCTTGCTTCCGCCCACAGGTTTGCTGGCGTTCCTGAAGTACTACAAAGCCGGAAACGCCGACTTGAAGCTCGGGCTCATACTGGCGGCGGGGGTTTTTTTCGGCGGCTATTTCGGTGGCGTCTGGGCACAGAAGCTTCCCGACGTCGTCCTGCGCCGAATATTCGCGGTGCTGCTGAGCGGTACCGCGGTCAAAATGTTCTTCGAGAAGTAGCAAGTCTTGGTCTTCAGCTCTTGGCGCGGTGCCCCACCCAAAGCCTGCCCCGAGCGAAGTCGAGGGGCCGGTTTTGCTTGGGTGGGGCTTTTCACTGCGAAGCCTACAGCATTGCTCCCAGGGCGGGCTTGAGTTCAGGGTGGCGGAAACGATAGCCGCTAGCCAGCAGCTTGCCGCAGTCTACGCGTTGGCTGCTGAGCAGCACCGCTTCGCCCATCTCCCCAAAGACGAGTCGAACCATGAACGCCGGCAGCAGGAAGATAGTTGGGCGGTGCAGCCTTCGGCCCAAGGCGCGGGTGAATTCGGCGTTGGTAACAGGATTCGGCGCGACTGTGTTCACCGGCCCACGCAGGGACTCATTCGTAAGGGCATGCTGAATTACTCCCACAACGTCGTCGAGCGTGATCCAACTCATCCACTGTTTTCCGCTGCCGATGCGCCCGCCCACGCCCATGCGGAATGGGGCCAGCATGCCGGCCAGTGCCCCGCCGCGCGGACTCAGAACGACGCCGAACCTTAGTGAAACGACCCGAATGCCGCCTTTGAGTGCGGGCTCGGTGGCAGCCTCCCATTGCTGGCAGACTTGGGCGAGGAAGTCGGAGCCCGGCCCGCTCTCTTCGCGCAACAGTTCACCATCGCGATTACCATAGATCCCGATCGCCGAGGCGCAAACCATAACTCTCGGCGGCCGCTCGGTCTGTGCAAGGGCCGCAGCCAGCATGCGTGTCCCTTGCAGCCGGCTATCGCGGATACGGGCTTTCTTCGCCGCAGTCCAGCGCCCGGCAATGCTCTCTCCAGCAAGATGGACGAGGCCGTCGAAGCCTTCAAGCGCACTGGACTCGACGCCTGTGACCGGATCCCATCGAATCTCATGGGCCAGCGAATTCCGCCGCACCAGGTTGACCACAGAGTGCCCGGCGCTTTGCAATGCCGGCACAAGCGCCGAGCCTATCAACCCGGATGAACCGCTGACCAGAACTCGCACGGGCGAGATTTTACGCCTGAGCTAGTTGTTTAATTGGCGGTGGCGCCGAGCTTGAAGTGCTGTGGAAGCCTACGCCTTTCAGGCGTGGGGAAAAGACCGTCGAACGCGAGTGCGGCTTTGAGCCGCTGTGGTAAGCAGAAATGTGCCGACAGCGCCTGAAGGCGCTTCTTTAGCTTAACGCGTGTTTCCCACGCCTGAAAGGCGCGGGCTTCCACGCCCGCCATCCTGGAGAGAGTTGCAGCTAGCGCTGGTCGCCAGCGCTTGGGCTACAAACAGGTGCTCTGCCAAAGGGCCTTGAACCTCTCGGCGATGTAAGGCTTCCAGCCCGAGCGGTTATAATCAAGCATGGCCAGTCCCTACCACAGTGCGGGGCATCAGGTTCCGAGGCCGATTGTTGGCCTGCGTGTAGTTTCCCCGTCGTTCCCCACATAACCCCGGCATGGCGACGCTGAAACACCAGTTCGCGACCAACGTCCTCACGGTCACCAAGTTCCGTGACCTGCTGAAGACCGTACGCGCCAACCGGCCGAATGACGACCTCGAGATCATCCGTCGGGCTTATGACTTTTCGCAAAAATATCATGCCGGACAGAATCGGGAATCGGGTGAGCCTTACCTCAGCCACCCGCTGGAAGTCGCGCTGGTGCTGGCCGAGATGAACCTGGACTCGACTTCCATCGCCGCTGGCCTGCTCCATGATTTGGTCGAGGATACCACCGTCACCGTCGTCGATATTCGGAAGGAGTTCGGCGAGCAGGTAGCGCACATTGTCGAAGGCGTCACTAAGATCTCCAAAATTGATTTTGCCACGCAGGAAGAGCGCCAGGCGGAGAACGTCCGCAAGATGGTGCTGGCCATGGTGGACGATATCCGCGTGGTGCTCATCAAGCTGGCCGACCGGCTGCACAACATGCGTACCCTAAAGGCGCTTCCGCCGGAACGCCAGGAGCGCATCGCACGTGAGACCCTGGAGATCTATGCCCCGATCGCCCACCGGCTGGGCATGGGCAAGGTACGCGGCGAATTGGAAGACCTGGCCTTCCAGTACGTGGACCCAATTGCCTTCAAGCAGGTGCACGAGGCCGTGGAGGCGCGGCGTAAAAGAGGCGAGCAGCTTCTGGAACAGTTCGAAAGTGTGGTGCAGGAAAAGCTGGCCGAAAACGGCATCGAAGCGCGGGTGGAGAGCCGCATCAAGCGGCTGTACAGCGTGTGGCAGAAGCTGCAGCGGCAGCGCATCCCTGTGGATCAAGTCTATGACCTGCTGGCCATTCGCATCATCACCAAATCCGTAAAGGACTGTTATGGGGCACTGGGGGCCATCCACAATTTTTGGCGGCCGGTGCCAGGGCGCATCAAGGACTTCATTGCCATGCCGCGGCCCAACCTCTACCAGTCGCTGCACACCACGGTGATCGCGGAGAACGGCACGCCCTTTGAGGTGCAGATCCGCACCGAAGAAATGCACAAGATGGCCGAGGAGGGCATCGCCGCTCACTGGAAATACAAGGACGGCGCGCCTGTGAAGGCCCAGGACGAGGAGCGTCTGGCGTGGCTGCGTCAGGTTGTGGAGTGGCAGCGTGAAATCTCCGACCCCAGCGAGTTTCTCTCCACCTTAAAGGTCGATCTCTACCCGGAAGAGGTCTATACCTTTACGCCCAAAGGCAAGGTGGTGATTCTGCCGCGTGATTCGACGCCCGTGGATTTCGCTTACACCATTCACACTGAAGTCGGGCACACCTGCATCGGGGCCAAGGTCAATGGGCGCATCGTCCCCCTGCGCTACAAACTCCGCAACGGCGACATTGTGGAAATCCTGACGCAGCCCGGTCATACGCCCAGCCGCGACTGGCTGACTTTTGTGAAAGCGCCGCGGGCGCGGCAGAAGATCCGGCACTGGCTGAATGTCCACCAACGCGAGCGTGCCCTCGAGATCGGCCGCAAATTGATCGAGAAGGAGGCCCGCAAATACAGGATCTCGCTGAAAGACATTTCTGACGAAGCTTATCAGCGCGTGGCCCAGGAATACGGTGTCAGCCGAGCCGACGACCTGATGGCGGGCATCGGTTTCGGCAAGTTCTCGGCGCGACAGGTGCTGGGCAAGCTCTCTCCCGCTGAAACTGCCGCCCCGGCTGAGGAGGAGAAGCCCGGCATCGGCAGCGTGGTGCGCCGGGTTTTCAGCGGCGATGGCGGTACGCTCAAAGTCAAGGGCCATGACGACCTGCTCATCTACCGCGCGCGCTGTTGCAACCCCATCCGCGGGGAGGAGATCGTGGGCTACGTTACCCGCGGCAAGGGCGTGGCGGTACACGCCAAGAGCTGTCCCAACGTGGTGAACCTGCTCTATGACGTCGAACGGCGCATCTCTGTCGAGTGGGGGAAGGAAAGCACCGCTGCGGCCGGCCAGGCGGCATATCCGGTGAAGCTGACTGTGTTTTGTGATGATCGTGCCGGTATGCTGAAGCAGATCACCACCGTGATCAGCGACGACAACACCAATATCCGCAATATCGAAGCCCGCACCGGCGACGGCCACGCCACCATCGACATAGTCATTGATATCAACGACATGAAACACCTGCAGCGCATCGTGGGCGGCATCCGCAAGCTGGCGGGCATCCGCGACGTGCAGCGCGTGCAGAAGCTCTAGAACCAGCACTCAGCAATCAGCACTCAGCTAACATTCAGCAATCAGCAGTCAGCACTCAGTCAGTGTCCAAAGTCCAGAGTGTTTGCTGAATGCTGAGTGCTGAGTGCTGAGTGCTTGGAGGGAAACAATGCGCGAAGTCATTGCCAGCCAAGACGCGCCGCAGGCCATCGGCCCCTATTCGCAGGCAATCAAAGCGGGAGGATTGGTATTTTGCTCGGGGCAGATCGCGCTGGATCCGGCGACCGGTGCAATCTGCGGCAGCGATGCG
>DASQXC010000456.1:0-3686 GCA_035639935.1 Terriglobales bacterium | reverse complement strand
GTCAATGGATCCCAACAACTACATGGGTCATTATCTGTTGGGCCAGGCTTATCGGGCGCTGGGCAAAAGTGCGGACGCAGATCGTGAAGCCCAGCTCTCGCAGAGGCTTCAGGAGGCCCAGAATCGCAGCCAGGCAGAAGTGCGCTAACCGACTGTTCTAGCCTAGCAGCTCGGCACATAATGCTGCGCCGCCCGCGATACCTGCGTCCACCCCATAGCGCGCAGGAAGGAGCGGTATCTCGCTGGCGCGCGGGTTAATGCAGCAACTCGGCAAGGAGTTCCTGATCTCGTCAATAAACGGAGCAAGCATCCCAGCCACGCCGCCTCCGAGGATGATCACGTCGGGATCGAGCAGATCCACGATGTTGCCCAGCCACACGGTCAACAGTTGCACGGTCTCCTGCAACACCTCCCTGGCGAGCGGATCGCCGGCGGCGTAAGCCTGACCCACGGTCTCGCTGGTTATGGCGTCGATATTTCCACTGGTCAATTCGGGAAGAAGCGAATGACGGGTGGGATCTGCCGCCAATTTCAGGCGTGCCCTTTTTGCGATGGCCGGACCGGCAGCGAGCGCTTCGATACATCCCAGCTTGCCGCATGCACAGCGGGGCCCGCGATAATCGATACTGAGATGCCCGCCTTCGCCCGCGGCCCCGGTGCGGCCGTGATAGATCCTTTCGCTGAACACGATCCCCGTGCCGATGCCGGTGCCGATGGTGGCATAAAAAACATTCTGATAACCGCGGCCCGCTCCCCACCGCGCCTCAGCCAGTGCCGCCGCGTTGGCGTCGTTGTCCACCTTAACCGAAACGCCAAAAATCTGTGCAACCTCGGCAGCCAGTGGGAAATTGCGCCAGCACGGGAGATTCGGCGGGTTGACCACGATGCCGGTTTTGGGATCGAGCGGCCCCGGCGAGCAGATCCCAATGCCGCGTATCAGCCCATTGCTTGCCAAAGGCCCCGCAGCTCTACATGACTCGATGGCAGAAATTACTGCCGCAAGCCCGGCGGCAGGCCCTCCGTCCGTCACCATCGGGATTCGGGTTTGGCAGGGGATAGCGCCGCTCGCGTCCACCACGCCGGCGGCCACCTTGGTGCCCCCAATATCCACTCCAATGACGAAATTATCGGGTTGCGAGGTTTGCATCACGTGTATCCGAGTGAGGTCCTCAGAACATTCGGCTGGAGATGCCCAAAACGAATATCGCAACCACGAGCACGGCTACCCCCGAGCCCATGATCCGGAGCGGTTGCTTGCCCGCATGCTTCCACTCGCCGGTGCTGACACCCCAAGCCGTGGCGGTAATCACGATAAGGGACATGAATAGCGGCCAACCTAGCACTGGACCGAGTGCTCCCAGTTTGGTGGCGGCCACTCCGTACATGACCGTGCTTCCGAACCAGAAGAAAGCCATAACGGCCGCGAGTCCCCAGTAAAAACCGGTGCCGTTTGTCTTGAAGCGTGCTCCTGTATGGTTCTTGCGCATCAGGTAAATGCAATAGACCAGGTTGGGAATTCCGCCCGTAACCATCAGCGGAAGCCAGACAACGTTTGGCGCCCAGATTTGGGCAGTACCGTAGTTTTGTGCGGCGTTCTTCAAAGGCTCGCCAAAGGCGAAGCCAAAATTCACGAGCGCGGAACCGAGGCCGCTGATCGTGGCAAACAGCAGTCCTTTGGCAACCGAGGGCTTACCTTCGACCGCGGATGTATTGGCGGCGGCAGCCAAAGCGCTTTCCCGCCGCCGTCCTGCAATCGCCGCGATGCCCACCCCAAGCAGCACCAGCACGACGCCGCTGAGTACGGTGAGGCCGCCTGTCTTCAAAACGGCATCTGGATGTAAACGCACCAGAGGCACAATGCTGCCCACAGCGGCCGAAATCCCCAGGATGACGGAAAAAGAAAGTGCCATGCCGATCCCATCCACGGCCAGACCAAGGAAGACCTGCGAGATGCCCCAACCGCCGCCGAAAGCTGCTGCCAGCAACGCTGGGCCCGCGCCAGCCTGCGCGTACACCTGAGTTAACAAAGGCACAGTAGTCAGGGTCAACGCGAGCGGCAGAATTCCCAGGGCAAATATCGTCCAGGCTAGCCAAGTGTTCTCCCACGCCCATTTGCGCGTGAACTTCATGGGGAGCGTGAAACTACCGTTCATCGCTCCGGCTAAAACCAGCAGGAAAAGACCTGCCGTTCTTTGATCCATGGGGTGCTCGAGCCAATCGGAGAAGACCTGCGGCGCGCCTCGGTCACGCTTCAACTCGATGCCAGCGGAGACTGTTCACCAGCGCCTGGTCATCTCGAGAATTCTGCGGCGGTGATGCTACTACATTCCCCGGCCCGCGAGTGATCCCAACCCTGGAAAAATGATGCGGCGGCTGGTCCCAGATTCCCGCCCGTAGCGATTCGCCGAGGGCGGCGGGCGGAACCCGCTCTCTCTGCTCTCCCGAGAGCGGCGACACGCGACCTCTTCGCCGGGAAACGCGGTCAATTTCGCAATGCCTTTAAACAAAAAACCCCGGCTTCCGCCGGGGGAACTTCGAAGATCTTCGGCAGTTCCTACTTGGGCTGTTCTCCCTTGGTCTCCGTTCCACTGGCAGGAGCACCAGCAGCATCCTTCTTCTTCTTCGCAGACTTCTTCTTCTTGCTCTTCTTCTTTTCGCTCTTGGTGGTTTCCGGTTTTTTGTCCCCCTGCTCGCCTTGAGTCGCCTGTGCAAAACTCAGGGAGCATGTCAGGACAAACGCAAACAACAACGTGAGCAGCTTCTTCATCAGCTAACCTCGGCTTCTTTGGATTTGGCCCTTGCCTCGAAAGGCGAAGTGAAACGCAGCTTACTGCACTTTACGTTTTCCCCAGTTCGGGCGTCAATGCCAGAATGTTGTGCATGCTCGCGTGAGGAGCGAAGCCGAAGGCTGTTCTCTCAGGTCGAATTTTGCAAGGAATGACCTTAGTAACTTGCCTGAACATGAACTTTCGGCCAACATGCCGTTATGCGAGAACAACAAGAGAGCGGGTTGCTGACCGAGCGCAGATCAGGTGTGGATAGGCGGCGAGCGGCCGAGCGTCGCCGCGGCAGTGCAGCGCCAGAGGGTGTAAGGCCAGAACCTGCTCGGACCACGGAGCTGCTGGCGATAACGACCTCCATTCTGCTGGCACCCCGCTTGCAACAGCTGGAGTTCAGGGACTCTCCTGCTGTTCGCAACATGGTCGAGCAAGCGCTGAACGTGGCAAAACTGCTCCTGCGCAAAATTGAACCGGCTCAGCCGGCGTGGGAAGAAGAATCGGTCAATCCCAAGGAACCGAGTCGCTTCAAGGAGCTGGCGGCACGCGCCGCATCCAAAAAGGCCCAGCAGAGTCTCCGGCGGCAACCGGCGGCTCTCAATTAGGCACCTGTTGGACCACAGCCAAACACGGGCTCGTCGGGGGGATTGCCCGCCCGCCGGGGCCCCACTACATTGCGCCAGCGATTAGCCGACCCAGGTCGCTAACTCTCAGCCCAACAATCGAAACCTGCTTCCAATTGGAGTGCGACAGAGAATGCGCTCGAATAGCCTTCGTGGTGAAGGATGCGATCTGCGTCGTCGATGACATCGCCCCGGCGGGAACGGTCGCTGATGTACAGCGCCTACATCTTAGAGCAGACCGGTTGAAACCATGTTCTCGGTGACATTGCCTCCCGAAAATTCCCAG
>DASQXC010000455.1:0-7577 GCA_035639935.1 Terriglobales bacterium | reverse complement strand
CGAACCGGTAGAAACCGCTGCAGATTCGTCCACCCTAGGTCAAGGCGTAACCGGCCCTCGATAGTTCGCAGATAGGCGGTGTACCGGTCTGTATCCTGGAATTGTTCTGTGCTCGGTCGCGTCACGGCAGCCCTCTCATCGCTCGTCCCATGACAGCGAACGCACGGTCACGCTCGGCGGGATCGGCGAGGAACCGCAACTGCGCCTCGAACTTCTCGCCGCCAACTGAAAGCTTGATTCGCGGATTCTTTTGCACGTTCCGCACCCACTGAGGTGCGCCGTCGCGATGAACACTCTGGAGGGGCGCTGCTGTCTGCGATCTCCCTCGAACTCCTGCCTGGGCTAAGCCGTGGTCCTCGCGGCTTTGAGAATCGCTACTCACAATAGCACCTATTTTTTAGGGATCAGGACGCCCAGCAATGGCGATATGGCCGATACTCCGGACATGTCCGAATTTCTGCATTAGAGCTCTCTGTGGCGAGACTGTACCTTGTTGGCGCCGGGCATGCGTCCGAATAGCTGCATGCGCGCACCCCGATGCTCAGAAGAGGTACTCCGATTCCCACTCGCACTTGCGCTTGGCGATAAGTCGTTGAAATCCGGCTAACGCTGTGGCCCATAAGGTGGCATTCACGTTGCTGCAGTACTGCTGGAGTTCAGACATCGGCTCCTGCCCGGTGCCTAGATGAACCTGCGAGTCTGCTCCCTAACTCTCGTTGTTGCGACCGTTTCCATTACCTTCTCATTGTCAGGTTGCGGCGGTGCAGCGGCTGGCAATCCGGCAACGCCCCCTACGGCGGCCTTCTCGGCAAACCCGACTGCGATTGTATCTGGTCAATCGGCCATGTTGCAGTGGGAGACAACGAACGCCACTTCCGTGTCGATTATGCCCGATATCGGAACCGTCTCTAGCTCCGGCTCGCAAAGTGTGCAACCTACGCAAACCACGACTTATACCATGATCGCCTCCGGACCGGGCGGACAAGCCTCGCAATCGGTCACCATTACGGTTGCGCAGCCGGTCCCGCCGACGGTCACCATTACCGCCGACCCAAGCACCATCGTGGCTGGACAATTGAGCACCATCACCTGGAGCAGCACCAACGCAACTTCCATCACCATCACGCCCTCGGTGTTGGGCGAGGACCAGACGACACTGCCACTCTTGGGTAGCGCTGTTGTGTTGCCGACCGCCACCACAACATATGTGGCCACCGCAACTGGCGTGGGAGGGGCAACGGCGACCGCCTCGACTACCGTGATGCTCAGCGGCATGCAATTGAACTTCTCGGTGAACCCTTCCACGATAGCGCCAGGGCAGAGCGCGACCTTGAGCTGGAGCACGGTGGGCGTTGAGACATTGGTGATCGACAACGGCGTGGGCGACGTCAGCAATCAGTTGCCAAACGGCTCAGTGACCGTGACGCCGAGCGTCGATACTACGTACACCGCGACTGCCACAGGCCCGGGAGGCACGGTGACGCAAGCCGTTGCCGTCACTGTCGGCTCGGCGGCCTCCAACGGCAGTCCGATCAAGCACATTATTTTCATGCTGCAGGAAAACCGCTCGTTCGACAGCTACTTCGGCCAGCTCGGCCCGTACCGCGCCAGCCGTCTGCAGCAGATGGGCATTTCCGCTTCACCGAGCGATGTCGATGGCATTCCCGCCAATGTGGTTTTGACCAACCACCACACCGGAGCGCAGGTCTCGCCGTTCCACTACCGGACGGTCTGCACGGAAAATCTGTCGCCATCCTGGAACGAGAGCCATCACGACGTGGCGCTCAAGGGCGGCGATTCGGCATGGCCAAAAACGACCACCTTCACCGCCAGCTCCTTCGGCATGAAGAACTTTCTCGATACTACGGGTTCGGTCCCGCAGAAATACGATCCCAACGGCACCCGCGCCATGGGCTATTACGATCAAACCGATCTGCCCTACTACTATGAACTGGCCACGCAATTCGCCACCAGCGACCGCTGGTACTCGCCACTGCTGGCCAACACCATCCCCAATCGCATGTATTTGTTTACCGGGACCTCTTTCGGGCACGTGCGTCCGGATGACAACCTCAAGCCGGCGGGCGGCTGGACACAGCCCACAATCTTCCGCATGCTGAACCAGGCAGGCGTGAGTTGGCGCTACTACTACCAGGACAGCAGTGTCTTCCTGGCTGATTTCTCCGACTGGAATGATCCCACCATTAGCGGAAAGACATACAAAATCAGCAACTGGTTCAGCCTTCTTTCCCAACCGAATGCGGACAGCTTGCTGCCCCAGGTGGTCTTCATCGAGCGCGCCGGCCAGACCGGCCTGGATGAGCATCCGCTGAATAATGTCCAAACAGGTGCAGCCGACGTGCAAAATATCATTGCGGCGCTGATGAACAGTCCGGCATGGGCGTCCTCGGTATTCATCTGGAGCTTCGATGAAGCGGGTGGGCTCTACGATCATGTGCCGCCGTTCCAGGAAGTGCTGCCGGACAACATCGCGCCCATCCTCAGGCCAGGGGACATCCAGGCCACCTTCAACCTGAGCGGCATGCGCGTGCCGCTGATTGTGACCTCGCCCTACGCAAAGCCGCACCTGGTCTCGCACATCAACCGCGACTACACCTCCATCCTGAAGTTCATCGAAAAGACCTTCAACGTTCCCTCGCTGACGGCGCGCGATGCCGCCGCCGATGACATGAGTGAGTTCTTCGACTTCACCCACGCCGCACTGCTCAACGCGCCCACCGGACAACTGTGGGCGAGCTATCTGCCGCAGCAGCCCACCAATGGCGTATGTGACCAGACGCTAGAGTCCGGGCCGTGAAACCGATGTAGCGCCGGCATCTCGCCGGCCAGGTGCCGCAGCATGTTGTAGCTTAGGCGCGGTGTCCCAGAAAACTCAGGCCCAGCGCAGGAGACGGTCCGGCTGCGTGGTATAGTGGGTAAACCCTTGCCGGGTGCCCCCCATGGGCCGTGATTTTGCGGCCGAAATCCGCCCTCTGTTCCGCTACACCCCTGCAAGCAGGAGGATTAAGTCTGCGCACTGGTGTAGCTGGCCATACCGTATGCTGTGTTTGAGTAATCGTGTTTTTCAAAAAACCTTCAGACCGATGTGGAAAGGGATGAACGGCTTTCAGGCTGGCCCTCCAACTCCGCAGGGCACCTGCTGGTATTAGTTCGGATAGACCAAGCCCTTCGTCGGATTGACGCGAGCGCCTCGGTTCGGAGACCCTGCATTTACCGAGCCTGAGTGCCTGCCTGCCAAACTCGGCGGGAAATAGGCTGCCCACCGCACTCCGCCAAAACTGGCGAGTGCGGAAATAAAATGCGCAGACGGGCAGCTGTGCACGTCCTTTGGGATGGTGCCAGACGTGGTGAATCCTTGGTTTTCCGGCACGCTCCCCTAACCACGGCGCTCAGGCCCGGTCCATTTCCAAAAATTGGCGCTCTCCGGCTGCGCTGCCGGGCCGACCTCTGCCCGCCGCGGGCTGTTATCCGCGCGATCGTCACGCGCCTGCGCCCAAGCTTCACCGAGAATCCTCATAGCTACTAGCAAATGTTGCCAAGTCCCGGCATTCTTTGCATAAAGACTGCAAGGACTCGTAGTGGCTCGCGCCAAGTTGCTATGTGCCGGGGAGGACAGGTGCTTAAAAGAGGTCTATTGCTGTTGTCTTGTGGGATTTTCTCGATTGTCGCTCTGACCAGCACGGTAGAAGCTGAAAACCCAATCTTGGCGGAACTCTCGTTTGCTGCCCGAACCAATGCTGAGAAGAATGCCGGCGTCTGGATAGATGGACAATACGTCGGCTACGTCAAGGAACTCAAAGGGGAGAGGAAGATTCTGTTGCTCCCCGGAAAACACCAGATTGTGGTGCGACAGGCTTGGTACCACGATTACGTTGAACAGGCAATGCTGGAACCGGGAGAAGTTCACGTCGTGCAGGTTGGGTTGGTGCAGGACACGCGTATTCCTGTGCCCAAGGCTACGGCAGAACTGAAAATCGCAGCCACACCCAGCAGGTCGGTGGTTTTTGTGGACAATCAGTTTGCCGGCCACGTCGATGAGTTCGCTGGCATAGGGAAAGGCCTGCTGCTCACCTCTGGCCCACACCGCATCCGCATTGCTCTGCCCGGCTATCAGACCTTCGAGACAGAAGTTAACTTGCAGCCGCACCAGAAGTGCAAAATACAAACCGAACTGGTTAAGGGGAGTATCACAGACGCTGATGCTCTAGTCAGCCAACAATAGCCCAGCGGCGCCAGTTGGGACGAAAGCCCATCAAGTACTCCTCTGCTGCAAGCCTATCTCCTGATTAGCCAACTCCATTCTGCTACATTCGGACACGATGAATCAGGTCATTCGCCACTCCGCCCCAGCCCTACCGGCGGCTCTCGGCAGCCCCAGAGCCTTGTCCAACGTTTCGCGGATTCTCCGCTCCAAAGGGTCACGATTGACCTTGGGCGGAACCCGCAATTTGGCCGGACTTCGAGTTGTGAGCGGGTTTTCTACTCGAATACCCATGTCATCTCCGCACTGTACGGCCCTGGAAGCTCCCGGAGGCCAGCCATGAGTCGCTTGATTCTAGCCCTGGATCAGGGCACCACCTCCAGCCGCGCCATGCTCTTCGACCGAACGGGCGCGGTGATCGCCACTGCACAAGAAGAATTGCCGCAAATCTACCCGCGCCCCGGCGAGGTGGAGCATGATCCGGAGGCCATCTGGGAGTCGCAATTGCGGGTTACTCGCGAGGCCTTGGGGCGCGCGGGGGTCAAGCCAGGAGCGGTTGCAGGAATCGGGATAGCCAATCAGCGCGAAACCACGGTGCTGTGGGACCGTAAAACCGGCCGTCCGGTGGGGAATGCGATCGTCTGGCAAAGCCGCGTGAGCGCCGGGATCTGCGAGCGGCTGAAAAGAGATGGCGCTGAACCGCTGGTGCGCTCGCGGACCGGCCTCGTGCTGGATCCCTACTTCTCAGGACCAAGATCAAGTACCTGCTCGATTGCGATTCGCACCTGGCTGCACGCGCACGGGCTGGAGACATCCTCTTTGGAACCGTTGACACGTTCCTGATCTGGCGCCTCACCGGCGGACGATGCCATGTCACCGACGTCAGCAACGCAAGCCGCACGCTGCTGTTTAATATTCATCGCCTCGATTGGGATGATGAATTGTTAGCTTTGTTGGGGGTGCCACACGCCATGTTGCCCGAGGTGCGCGCTTCCAGCGAGATCTACGGCGAGACTGATGCGGCCTTGTTGGGTGCCGCGATTCCGGTCAGCGGTGCAGCCGGCGATCAGCAGGCGGCTCTCTTCGGACAGGCGTGCTTCCAGCCTGGAATGGCGAAGAACACCTATGGAACAGGGTGTTTCCTCCTGGTCAATACGGGGCCGCAAGCCGTGCATTCGCAGCATGGACTAGTGACCACCGTTGGGTGGAAGCTGGACGACGGCGTCGTCTACTGCCTCGAAGGCGCTGTGTTTATTGCGGGAGCGGTGGTGCAGTGGCTGCGCGATGGACTGGGCGCTATCCGTTCGCCCGAAGAGGTGGAAAGCATCGCCGCGCCTGATTCCGGTGGGGTGTATTTTGTTCCTGCGTTTGTGGGAATGGGAGCGCCGTACTGGGATGCCTACGCGCGCGGCGCAATCATCGGGTTGACGCGCGACACTAAGCTGTCCCACATCGCACGGGCGGCGCTGGAGGCAATCGCTTATCAGACGCGCGACGTGCTGGACGTCATCCAGCAAGAGGCGGCGCTCCCGCTCTCGTCTCTGCGGGCGGATGGCGGCGCAGCATCGAACAATGTCTTGATGCAATTCCAGGCGGACATTTTGGGAGTGCCGGTCCACCGTCCGCGGGTCACTGAAACAACAGCCTTGGGCGCAGCATACTTGGCCGGACTGGCGGTCGGGTACTGGAGCGATCCCCACGAGATTGCGCAGCACTGCAGCTGGATCGCGAGTTCACGCCGGCGATGGACAAGGATCATCGCGAATATCTTTTCCGCCGCTGGAAAAAAGCAGTGACGCACGTGCTCCACTGGGAGGAGCCCGAAGCCAGCGGCGCGCCCCTGGGCTAGGATGCAACACTTCCGCGCCGCACTGATTGTCTGTCTCTCCTATTGGAGTTGGCGGTCGAACTCCTGGCCCGTTTCCGTAACGAGTCGAGGCGCCCTTTTTGCCTCGGCACCGTAATGTTGCCGTGCCGCATGAACTGCTCCCGCTCCCGTCGCCCGACCTTCGCCAACTCGGCCGCCTTCGACCAGCCCAGCCGCCTCAGCGGACCGCGCACCGGCGCGCCAGGGTTTCATGGCAATAGGCCTTTCACCTGGACTCGGGGAAGCGTCTTGCCAGATAGTCATCAAATGGTCTGATTGCGCTTGCAATGGACGTTCGCTGCATTTCGCCCGCTCTGCCTAGGCATCCAGGCGTCCCACTTTGCTGCTCAACATTTGTCGGAAGAGCGCCAGCTGTTCCGCTGCTTCCGCGCTGGTGGCCAAGAACTTCACACCACATAGTTGGCTAGCGCGGTTGCGAACGACTCCTCTAACTGTCAAGTCGTAGTCCGTGAATGCGATCTCGGCCTCGTCCCCGATGCATACGTCGGTGTCCACATCAGTGGACACGAAGAAGGCGAGACCTCCCGCATTCACCTGCGAGCCACGACTGCTGACGACAACGGTCTGGCGGAATTTCTCGACAGCGACCCGAACTGGCAGGGTGAACTGAAAACGCCGCCACCGTCGCGTTCCAGGCGGTGTGGTGATTCCCGCATCCATTACCATGAGGTCAATGGTAGTTCCAACCACAGCCGGCTGGGCGTTACGAAAGTCCGAGCCTCGTCAGACCGGTCCTCGCGTTGAGTGGTACGGTCTAAGGCGGCTAGCATATTGGCCTTAACTTGGAGACGGCATCATGGATGAGAAGAAGCCACTATTCATTCCCGTGATCCTGGGCACGGCTCGCAAAGGGCGCATGAGCGACTGGGCCGCGAGATTGCTATGGCAGGAGCTCGCCCACCGGCCTAAATCACACCATTCGCCCTCACGCAACCGCCGTCGGTCGAATTGTTCCTCGTGGAACACTGGGAGGCTAGTTTACTTTATGGTTACCTATACCCCCTCCCCTGCCCGCACGCAGAATCAGCGACTTACGCGCTGTTAACAGTCGCGAACAGTGGCCCAACAGAGGAAACAAAGGAGTTAGCTACAAATACAGTCGGGCAAAGGACTTAAGGCAAATTTCGCGCCATTTCGCGCCAATTCTTAAACCGCGGGGTTACCCGTATGTTATCCAATTGGGTAGCGTAAGGGCAATTCTCTTGCCTTTGGAGGATGCGGTCAACATCTCAGAAGTTCAGGGCCTTCAGTAATCACCGCACGAATGGTGATCTGTAGAGACGCAGCATACTGCGTCTCTCCGAAATGGGTTCGCTGGCCTCGGTACGGACATCGCAAAAAATCGGAGAACAGCAGGTTCGCTGTTCTCCGACCGAAGTGGCGCTTAGTGGACGGACAGGTCGCCGCCGCCGAGTGTCTGCTCCACAGTCTTGGTTCCGTTCCAGTTGCTGGAGAACCAGGTCCCGC
>DASQXC010000454.1:0-3577 GCA_035639935.1 Terriglobales bacterium | reverse complement strand
CCGAAGGGGAGCGGTATTCTGCTGCTCTTCGGCATGCATCTCACGCCGCTTCATTACGTGCTGTGGATGTCGGGACCGGCATTGCAGGCCTTGGTATGTGTTGCCATGGTCAGACGCCACCTGGTGGGTGAGTGTCCGTGGTTTTTTGCGTACACATTTTTCCAGACCTTCCGAGAGGGAGTGCTGTTCTATGTGTACCATCGGACGACACCCGCGAATTACTTCTGGGCGTATTGGATAGGGCAGGCGCTCAGCGCTGCGTTGGGTTTCGCGGTCATTTACGAGATTTACGGCAATGTGTTCCGACAGTACGACGCGATCCGGCGGCTCGGGTCACTGCTCTTTCGTTGGGCGGCTGCCGTACTGCTGATTGTGACGGTCGTGGTCGCCGCTTCGAGCCAAGGGTCAGAAGCGAATCGCGCCGTTGAGGCGGTGATCACTCTGGAACGCAGCGTGCGTGTCATTCAATGCGGGCTGCTCTTTCTGCTCTTCGCCTTTGCCAGTTATTTCGGCCTGTCCTGGAAGCATTATGTGTTCGGGATCGCTTTGGGATTCGGTGTCTTCGTCAGCGTCGAAATGGCGGCAATTACGCTTCGCGGCCAGCTCGGGCCCGTCGCCCGAGGGATGTGGACCTTGGTGAACAGCGCCGCCTATTACTGCGCGATCCTCATTTGGGTCGGTTACTTTCTCGCGCCACAACCGGCGGCCAAGAAAGTGGAAAAAATCCCCAAGTACGACTTGGAGGCCTGGAACCGGGCCTTGCTGGAGTTGTTGAGCCGATGACGACCACGTTAGTGATCATTGTATTTGCGCTCGCGGCTGTCCTTCTGCTGCTGCGCGCGGCCCGGGGCCACGCGCAGATTGTGCGCGAACTCTCTCAATTGGAGGGGCTCACACGGCCGGTGGACCTCGCCGCTTTTCGCAATTTGCTGCACCCCGCCGACGATGAATACCTGAGGGCGCATCTTCACCGGAAACAATTCCGCAGCGTCCAACGGCAACGCTTGCGGGCGGCCTTGGACTATGTGGATCGCACGGCGCACAATGCGTCCGTGCTGTTGCGTCTGGGTGAAGGCGCGCAGCAGAGCCATGATCCGGAAATTGCTGCGGCAGGTCGCGAACTGGCGAACGGGGCGCTTCTGCTGCGCATTTACGCGAAGCTGGCCATGCCCGTCCTCTACGCGCGTATCATCCTGCCGGGCAGCCATATCTCAGTCGGGCACCTCGTCGATATGTATGAAACTGTAACGGCGGGTTTGGTCCGTCTAACCCGGCTGCAAAATCCGGCGTATGTCGGCCGCATTGCGACTGTGGTCTGACGCGGCATATCTGTGTGGTCACAGTGGGGGTCGTGGCGCGCTTGCCGCCATTCCGGGAAGGGCTACCGTGAATGCGACGTGACCGCTGTGTACAGCCTAGTGCCTCTTCGCCGTGGGACTTGGCCTCGACGGCTTCTGCTTGTAATGGGCGATGATCTCATATGAAACGGATGCGCGCCCGGCCCCAACACACGGCCCCGGACAGGTTCTAAACGGCTCCTCCGGTGTTGGGCAAGGGACCATTTCGACTGCCCCCTTTCCATGGGCATACAGTTGAAATCTCAACCTGTTCCCGGTGAAGGAAACATCTCGTATACCTGCTTCGTTCACCTTTGTTATTTGCCTGAATGAGAAGCCCTTAATGATGTCGCCACCCCTAACAAAATCGATCAACTCGGGGTCCGGCACATCGCAGGCGTAATTTTTGGCGGTTGCGGTGCAGCCCTGGGCCTCAATCGACGCATTCCCAATCACCATCGATCGCAGATTCTGTTGACCCAGTGTGAAGGGCAAGATGAGGGCAAGCAGCGATGCGAGCACCAGTACTTCCACCTTGCGAGTGCGCGACGCCATTCGAGCAGAGCGATTGGCAGATGCGTTCATTTGGGGTAGGGCGCTATCGCCACCGGCCTACATATCCGACCGAGTCAGGCCGGCGCAGAATTGCTGGATGGAGCCTCGCTCCGAATCGGTGAGCGATACAAATTCAATTCCGTGACGCAGTCCTGATTGATTGCGGACAACTCCCAAGGCCTCTACGGCGGTTGGATTTGTTGGCACCGGGAGCTGCACTGTGATCACGCTGCCTGCCGGGAAGGGCTTGGGCAGGATGACGCCAATGCCGTTTTCCGCGATTATGGCGCAGCGCCCGCCAAGCTCACGCTCTTGCTCACGAACCCTGATCGGCAAATCAGTGTAATAACGGGGAAACCGGCGCTGGGTGGAATACACAGCCGGTACATCTTTGCGCGGCCGTGACGGCCTGAATACCGGCATCAAGCCAGTGCCTTCGCACACTGAACAGGCCGTTCCGCCATCATTTTTCCCCGTTCCACCGCACTGCCCCCAGCGCGTGTAGCCAATTGGCTCTGGTTCCATATCTCAACTCCACCCAGGTATTCCATTGCAGTCGTATGTTGGCTTTCTACGATGAAGGAAGAGCAGTGGCGAGAATTTCGATGTCTGTTCTGATTTCAGAACAAGCCAAGCCCAGTCGTGGTTAGCGATCAGCTCGCGAATCCCACGTAGCCGGACACGTACTTGAGTGTCAAGCGGTTGCAAACTCCAGCTCTGATTGCCCTCCCGGAACAGGCTGATGCCGGCCCGTATTGTTTAGGGAAAATCGCCCGCGTCTGTTCTGATTTCAGAACACAGTTTGACGGCGGCGGTAACCACTGAAGCCAGCCCAACCCACGGGTGAAGGGATCGAGTGATCGAGATTGTCACTGAAGGCGGCCGTCGGCGTGATCTGCTCTTCAAATCCTTCGCTGACCCAATCACCCGATGGGAATGCCTGCCCCGAGCCGGATTCGCGCCGCAAAATGGCAACCTGCCTTGCGCCGCGTCCTTCCTACCGACGAAGTGTCCAGGGAGGTAGAGATGCGTACTTTCTTAATACTGCTTGGGGTGTGTGTCTTCGCGGCGGTAATGGTCGTGGGGCAATCGAGCAGCGACCAAAGCCAGCAGCAGCCTTCGGCGCAGCAACAGCAGCAGTCGCCTTTGCAGCAGGGACAGGGTAGCAGCACGTCCTCGGAGCCGCAGCAGCGTGGGAACGCCTCGGCTTCCGGGTCGGTGAGCAGCAGCCAGAGCAATCAGCCGTCGCGGACAAACGCGCAGCAGCCAACGCGTGCCGCCACGCGCGGCGGTGTGCCGTGGATATGGATTGTCATCGGCGGGATCGTGCTAGTCGCGATTATCGCGGCGGTGGCCAATCGCAGCTCGAGCACGACACACGTCGAGCATCATCACGATGACTGGCGCCGAGTGGCGTAGCCCTGGCGGCATCTTGGGTGTCGAGACATCCGAGAAAAACCCACCCTTGGCAAAATCGGCCAAGGGTGGGGCACCCACGGCAATGGTCGGGTGCCCCGCACTTCTCCACACTACCGGAACAGGTCGCGCTTCTTGGGGCGGACCAGCAAACGCGCGCCGCCGCGGCCGGGTTCGTAGGGGAAGCCGCGGATGATGCATGCCGGCGTCCTCGAAAGCTTGCCGCATACCAGGCCGGCCATCGCAGCGAGTTCGTCAGCTACCGCTTC